>NZ_JAYRVJ010000677.1:0-11918 GCF_041918635.1 Promineifilum sp. (SeqCode) | reverse complement strand
GGCAGAGGCGTCGCCGTCGTAGGGGGGCAGGAAGCGCACCATGTCGGGCCGGTTGGGCGCTTCGACGCGCACCACGTCCGCGCCCAGGTCGGCCAGCATCATCGTGGCGAAAGGGCCGGGAAGGAGGGTGGTGAAGTCGAGTACTTTGAGAGTGGATAGAGGTTGAGCCACGTGACCCTCCACAACGCAAATACTATAAGGGTCGTGTTTGGTAGGTAAGCAGCTCCTCTGATGACAAGTTACCTGCATCAACCAGATGGTAGTGCCTTTCGCTTGTTATAGCGATCCCGTCTTCGGTGTTCTCGAATGCGAATAGCGCGATCAGGTCTGTACGTATGAATTTGGCGACCATGGGAATACAAAGCAATTCCGGGAACCTCTCACGGCACAGAGCGAGATCTTGTTCGATTTGGATTTGTCCAACTTGGTCTTTAGCACCCTTGGCCTGAACCGGAACCATGTAATGAACCCCCCGCCTGTCCAAGCCAATATATAGTTCGTCAGTCTCAACCTGGCCCACGCCAAGAACCGTCGTTCTAAGATGGTTCTGAAGAGAGTAGCATGTCAGCCCTGTAAACACGTCTATTAACCGGTTGTAGCGAAGCTTGGCCAAAAGGCTCTGTTCATCACTAAGCGCATAGCGTTTTACGACTCCGGGAGTGGCATCAAGTATTTTCGTCTCGACCAGTGATAGGTTCGGTTCGATAGTGATCTGCTTCACAAGAGCAAAGGCATAAGTAGCCCGGCCTGTTGCTCTTATGATCCATTGCCTTCCCGGTTGGGCTGTACTGACGATAGAACTTGGGAGCGCAGCGCGATAGCGAAAGGAGTAAAGAATGTCGCCGATATTCTTGGGTAAATTGATGCCCAATTGTTCGGCTGCTGTTTCGATGTCGATGCGAGAAAATGTCACTTCTTCCATTCCCTCGCGATAGTATTGGAGAAAGATGGCCTCGATTATACGGGTATAACGATTAAGTTTCTGCTCCGACATTTCACTTCTTGAATCCCGGCCACTTGAGTACCACGACTTCTTCACGAAGATCGACCTGCGTGGCGGTGGCAAAGCGTGTGCGAAATAGATCGATCCCTTCAACTTGATAATCGAGGCGTTCAGCTAGATCGGCCAGAAGCGCACCGGTCCGGATCATCACGCGTAGATACGATGCCTGATCCCCCACGACGTAGGCGAGCCGCGCGCCGGGCTTCAGCACCCGTCGTAATCCCGCCAGATGTCTGGCCATACCCCCAAAATACAGCTGCGTCACACGGGCATATTGCCTTTCGAAGCCGGAGTTCTTACCCAATTCAATTCGCCGTTGCTCGATCTCGTTGGCAAGGCGTTGGATTTCCTTGTGACTAACTACCCATTGCTCATCGTCGTCCGTACTGTAAACGCTCCTGGTATTGGAGCGCACCAGTTGCCTCTTGACTGTTTGGACGCCGTGAATGTCTTCAGCAAAACCGAGGATAATGCTCTCCAGACGGGTAGTACGAGTGTAGTCTTTTTCGTTTGGATAAGGCGGAGAGGTAATGACGGCGTCAACCGAACAAGCGGGCAAGATCGTGCCGATCTCGCGCGCATCCGTCAAATGTACATGTGTGGGGGGAAATGCTCGATCGTCTAGGCTGCGAAGATCGCGCACGATTCGATCAATCTCAATTAACCATGCGGCAATAACCGCGACGTCCTGCTTTTGCTTGCCAACACCTACTTCCGGACCGAACTTCAAGTTGCCGATCGTCGTGACAAGTGCCTTGCCCAGCGCCAACAGTCCATAGCGATAGAAAGGCGTATTGCTAAAGGCTTTGATGTTATCCAGTAGCACGAGGGTCTTGTGCAATGGCAGCGGACTGATCGAATTCTTGATCAGCGCCTTTTCGGCCGTGGCAGGCAGTTGGCGCAAAGGAATCGAATTGCCCTGGCTAATGATGTTGTCATCAAGACCTTGCTCCAGGAGCATCTTATAGGCGCTGTCCGCAACCTGGGTAGCTGCCGTCTCGATCTCTGTTGGTGAAACACTCCAATCTGTCTTGACGCTGCTGGCGAAGTGAGGAAATGGATTGGCCTCGGTTCCAATCCCATGAAGCTTTCCCAGCTTGGCTTCTACCAAGGTCGTACCTGTGCCACAGAAAGGATCGAGTAGCACATTGCCAGGATTTAGCGAAAAGCGATGGATGTACTCACGCACCAGATGCGGAGGATAAGAAAGGACGAAGCGATACCACTCATGGAAGGCGCGGTCTTCGACCTTAACGCTATTGGCGTTGTCGGATAACACCCGGCCATTTGTGTCCGATAACTCCAAAGGTAAGGGAGGCTGTATGTAGTTCGTCCACATGATACGATTATAGACCACAACTCTGCCGCCGGCAGCCGACCAATTGCCCTAACTCATGGTTGCATAGCCCCACTGATCGGCGCTTCCCACCCTACTGCCTTGTCCCGCTCCAGCAGCCGCGCCAGATTCTCGGCCAGATCGGGCGGGAACGGGCTGAGGCGACGCGTCTCCATGTCGGCGTGCGCTCCCAGCGCCTCGACCAGCGAGGCCAGGCGCTGCTGCGTTTCGTTGACCATGAAGGCCATGTAGTGGATGCGCTTGGCCGAATAGCCCAGCAGCCGCGCGTGGACGGCCACGCGGTCGCCCAGCCGCACCTCGGCCAGGTAGTGGATGTAGTGCTGAAGCGCGAAGCCGCCGCTGCGCCGCTCGCGGAAGTAACGCTCGTCCATGCCGAACGCGGCGAAGAAGGCCCACGCCGCCTCGTCGTAGAGGGCCATGTACCAGCGGATGTTCATGTGCCCCATCGCGTCCAGGTGGTCGGGCGTGATCTCCGCCCGGTGGAAGCAGGGCAGTTGGCGAACCTGCTCCACAGCCGGCAGCCGCTCAATCCGGCCGGTAGCGCCAGATGCCATCAGCGTCCTCCTCACAGGTGACCTGCCCGTCGCCGATGAGCAGGTCGAGATAACCGATGAGCATCCACAACCCCGCCAAACGCATGCTCGGCGGCTGGTGGGCGTACATGGCGTCGAGCAACTCCGGGACGGTCGCCAGCCCGGCGCGCACATAACCCAGGCACTCCGCCTGGCGCTCGCGGATGCGCCGGCGCTGTTTGGCGACGACGCGGCGGTGGTCGCCGAACGGCCGGCCGTGGCCGGGGTACACCATCGCCACGTCCAGCGCCTCCACCGCGGCGAGCGAGCGCAGAAAGAGCGGCAGCGCTGGCGCGCGCCGGCTCTCGCCCGGCGGCGGCTGCTCGACGACCGGCGTCGGGGTGACGGCCAGCAGCATGTCGGCCGACAGCAATTGCCGCGACTCCGGCTGGTGGAACACGGTCTGCATGCTGGCGTGGCCGGGGGTGTGGATGACCTGCCACGCCGTCCCGCCCATCTGGAGCACGCCGTCGGGCCGGAAGGCGACCAGCCGCTCGGCCGGCACGGGGTCTACCTGCGACGCCAAAGCCTGCATGCTCAGCAGCGTCGTCTCAATTGCTTCCTGGGGCAGGCCAAGGTGCAGCAAGAAGTCGTCGCGGTAGTAGACGAGCCGCTCTTGCCACTTCGCCGCCGTGGACAGCAGCCACGGCGCGCCCAGGTCGGACACCCATACCGTGGCGTCGCTCTCGGCGACGATGCGCCCGGCCAGGCCATAGTGGTCGACGTGGGCGTGGGTGATGACGACGCGGGACAGGTCGCGCACCGCCAGGCCGCGCAGGGCCAGCCCATCGACCAGTGCTTCCCAACAGGCAGCCGACTTGATGCCGGCATCGACCAGGACGGCCTCGGGGTGCTCGAACAGGTAGGCATTGACCGAGCCTACAGCCAGACCGGTCGGCAGCTCAATGCGAATCGGCTCCATATAGGGCCGTATTATCCGCTCATTCCGTGGCGCTGTCGAAACCTGTCGTAGGGGTGCACCTGCGTGTGCGTCCTGGAGCAGACGCGCAGGGGCAGACGCGCAGGGGCAGACACGCAGGTCTGCCCCTACAGGGTATGCGACGCCTTCGCCAAGAAGGTTGCAACTTCAATGTTTTAGCCCGTAAATGCTTGACAGTCCATTCTAAATCGGTTATAGCTACGTACTTGTAGGATGTCCCAATTACCTACACGGAGGAAAGAAGTCCAATGAAACGCATGTGGTTAAGATTGAGTTTGGTTTTGGTCGCCATGCTGGCGATCGTGGCTCTGGCAGCTTGCGGCGGCGGCACGACCGCGCCGGAAGCGGCTGAGCCGACCGCTGCAGCCGAAGTGCCGGCGGAAGAAGGAGCGGCTGAAGAGCCTGCTGGCGAAGTGTCCGGTCGCGTAGGCATCGTCCTGCCCACCAAGGACGAGCCGCGCTGGGTGCAGGATGAGACTCGTTTCCGCGAAGCGCTGGAAGCTGAAGGCTACCAAGTGGAAATCCTCTTCAGCCAGGGCGACTCGGCCAAGGAGCGGGCTAACGTGGAAGACCTGATCACCAAGGGTGTCCAGGTGCTCATCATCACCCCGCACGACGGCACCGCCGCCGCCGCCGCCGCCGAGGTGGCCAAGAACGCCGGCGTCAGCGTCATTTCCTATGACCGCCTGATCCGCGACACCGACGCGGTGAACTACTACGTCACCTTCGATAGCCTCGCCGTGGGCGCGCAGCAGGCGCAGTTCCTGGTCGATAACGCCGAGGGCACGGACAACCCGCTGTTCCTGTACGCCGGCGCGGCTTCTGACAACAACGCCTTCATTTTCTTTGAGGGTGCGTGGAAAGTGTTGCAGCCCAAGATCGCCGATGGCACCTTCCGCGTGGTGAACTCCAGCGAGGCGGTGGCCCTGCAGGATACGCTGGAACTGACCCGCGATCAGCAGTCCGCCATCATCAACCAGGTCACGACGAACTGGGATTTCAACACGGCCAAGAACCTGGCCGAGGCGAACCTGACCGCGGCCCCGGCCGAGGATAAGGGCGACGTCTTCATCCTGGCCCCGAACGACGGCACGGCGCGCGCCATTGCCGACGCTTTCGCCACCGATACGGACGTGACCAGCTTCCTCGTCACCGGCCAGGACGCCGAGAAGGCGTCGGTGCAGTACATCATTGACGGCCGTCAGTCCATGACCGTCTTCAAGGACGTGCGCACGCTGGTGAACGACGCCATCGCCGCCGCCGTGGCCCTGCTGCAAGGCGAGACGCCGAACGCCCAGGGCGCCTACAACAACGGCGTCATCGACGTGCCGGCCATTCAGTCGCCCGTGATCACGGTGACCCGCGACAACGTGCAGGAAGTCCTGATCGACGGCGGTTACTACACCGCCGAGGACTTCACCGGCCTGGAGTAAGCTCCTGAGCCGCAGGCCTGGAGCATGGCGCGCCGCTAACGGCCGCCACGCTTCCGACTGAACCTTAACCTGAGACCGCGGAGAGCGCAGGGGCGAGCGGATCGCCTTGTGTTCTCCGCGGTTGTCGTATCGGAACCAGAGCGCTCGCGGAACCCCCAGGATTCTCGGGCGCGTCGGCGAAATACCTCATTCTTGCGGAGCAGCCCATGAGCAACAAAACCATATTGGAAATGAGGAACATCACCAAGGAGTTTCCTGGCGTCAAGGCGTTGGACAACATCAGCTTCAGCGTCCAGGAAGGGGAGATCCATTTCCTGGTTGGGGAGAACGGCGCGGGCAAATCGACCCTGATGAAAGTGCTGAGCGGCGTCTACCCGTACGGCGACTACAGCGGCGAAATCTACCTCAACGGGGAGTTGCAGAAGTACGGCGGCATTCGCGACAGCGAAAAGGCCGGCATTGGCATCATCTATCAGGAATTGGCCCTCATCCCCGAGTTGGCGATATACGAGAACATCTTCCTCGGCAATGAGATTCGCAAAGGGATGCGCGTTGACTGGAACGAGACGATTCGCCAGGCCAACGCGATGCTGAAGAAGGTGAAGCTGAACGTCAACCCGGCCATCAAGATCGTCGAGTTGGGCGTCGGCAAGCAGCAGTTGGTCGAGATCGCCAAAGCGTTGAGCAAGGATGTGCGCCTGCTCATCCTCGACGAGCCGACTTCGGCCCTGAACGAAGGGGACGTGGACAACCTCTTCGACCTGTTGCGCGACCTGAAGAGCAACGGCGTCACCTGCATCATGATCACCCACAAGATGAAGGAGATCATGGAGCTGGCCGACTCGGTCACCGTCATCCGCGACGGCAAGTCCATCTGCACCCTGGACGCACACAAGGGGGAAGTGTCGGAGCAAGTGCTGATCAAGAACATGGTCGGCCGCGAGATCGACCACATCTACCCGCCCCGGACGCACGTGCGGTCGGACGAAGTGGTATTGGAGGTCGACAGCTGGGATGTCTATGACCCGGCCGTGGAGCGCACGATCCTCAAGAACAACAGGTTCAACGTCAAGCGGGGCGAGATCGTCGGCTTCTCAGGGCTGATGGGCTCCGGGCGCACTGAGTTGGCCCTGAGTATCTTCGGCAACCCGCTGGGCTATCGGGTCAATGGCGACCTCACCGTGAACGGCCAGAAGCGCCACTTCGGGCACCCCAAAGAAGCCATGAACGCCGGGGTGGCCTACGTCTCCGAAGACCGCAAGCGCAACGGCCTGATCCTCATCCAGGACGTGCGCGAGAACGTGACGCTGGCGAACCTGCGCGCGCTGGCCGAGCGCGGCGTCGTCAACAGCAACAAGGAGATCAAGGTCGCCAACGAATACAAGAAGTCGCTCAACATCAAGACGCCCAGTATCCAGCAGAAGGTCAGCAACCTGAGCGGCGGCAACCAGCAGAAGGTGTCGCTGGCGAAGTGGCTGTTTGTGGAGCCTAACATCCTCATCCTGGATGAGCCAACGCGCGGCATTGATGTGGGCGCCAAGTTCGAGATCTACACCCTGATGAACCGGCTCGTGGAGCAAGGCATGAGCATCATCATGATCTCGTCCGAACTGCCCGAAGTGCTGGGAATGAGCGACAGGGTCTACGTCGTATCGGCCGGCGAAATTACCGGAGAGTTGCCCATCGCCGAAGCCACCCAAGAGAAGATCATGCATCTGGCAACATTGAATTAAGGAGGCCGAAATGAGCGTCGCCAAAGATCTACCGGTTCGGGAACCCGATTCCAATTTCGTCAGCGATCTGCGACGAGTGCTGCGCCAGAACATCCGCGACTACGGCATGTTCATCGCCCTGTTTGTCATCTGGGGCATATTTTACTTTCTGACCGATGGTATTTTCCTTTCCGCCCGCAACCTCAGCAATCTACTCAACCAGTTTGGCTATATTGCTGTGTTAGGCATCGGCGTCACATTGGTCATCGTTATTCGCCACATCGACCTGTCCATCGGCTTTCTGGCCGGTTTCCTGGGCGCTGCGGCGGCTATCGCCATGACATTCTGGGGCTTGCCGGTGTGGGTCGTCGTGCCGTCGATCCTGATCATCGGGGCGCTGCTGGGCTTGCTCCCCGGCTACATGGTGGCCCAACTGGGCATCCCCGCCTTCGTAGCCACCCTGGCCGGCTTCCTGGTCTATCGCGGCGCAATTCTGGTCGCGACTGAAGGCTCCGGCACGATCATCATCTCCGACAGGGCCTTCAACGCCATTGGCAACGGCTTCATCCCGGACATCAGCGAGGGTGGACTGCATATCATCACGCTGGTCTTGGGCATTCTGGCTATCGTCCTGTTCATCTACAACGAGTTGAAGGGACGGCGCACCAAGCTGGCCTACGAGTTTGAAGTGTTGCCCATGAACATCTTCATCCTCAAGCTCGTCTTCATGGCCATCATGATCGGCGCGCTGACGTGGGTCCTGGCCAGTTACAACGGCCTGTCCTGGACGGTGGTGGTCTTGCTGATTGTGCTGGCGATCTACCACTTCATCACCACCCAGACCGTCCTCGGCCGCCACATCTACGCGGTTGGCGGCAACCCGGAAGCGGCCGAACTGAGCGGCGTCAACGTCAAGCGCATCACCTATCTCATCTTCAGCCAGATGGGCATGCTGGCCGCGCTGTCGGGCATGTTGTTCGCCTCGCGCCTCCAATCGGCCACGACGACGGCGGGCACGCTGTTCGAGCTAGACGCCATCGCCGCTTCCTACGTGGGTGGCGTCTCGGCTGCCGGCGGCGTGGGGCGCGTCACGGGCGCGGTCGTCGGCGCGCTGGTCATGGCCTCGCTCACCAGCGGCATGAACCTGATGGGCATCGGCATCTCCTACCAGTACATCGTTCGCGGTATCGTGCTGGCGCTGGCCGTCATCTTCGACGTAGCGACCCGCAATCGTTAAGAAAGAAGCTCACGCAAAGAGCGCAAAGAAGCCAAGGACGCAAAGGAAGATTAATTCTGCTTTGCGTACTTGGCTTCTTTGCGTTCTTTGCGTGAGCTCTTCTTATCCTGTGTTCTTTAGCCCCGACGCGATCCCGTTGATCGTCAGGAAAATCGTGTTGCGCAAGCTATCCGCCTCGGCGCTCTCTGGGTCGGGCAGGGCGCGCAGATGGCGCAGCAGGCTGACCTGGATGAAGTTCAGCGGGTCGATGTAGGGGTTGCGCTGGCGCACGGAGCGCTGGAGCACCGGGTCATTGTCGAGCAACTGCCGTTGCCCCGTCACCAGCAGCACCGAGTCGCGCGTCTCCTCGAAAGCCGCCGCAACCCGCCCATAGATTAACTCCCGCACCCGCTCATCCTCCACCAGTTCGGCGTAGCGCCGGGCGATGCTCATGTCCGCCTGGGACATGGAGACCTGCGAGTTGTCCAGCACGTTGCGGAAGAAGGGCCACTCCTGGTACATCTCTTGTAGCAGGGCCAGCCGTGCCGCGTCGCGGCCGAACGCGGTCAGCGCCGCGCCGACGCCATACCAGCCCGGCAGCACGTGGCGGCACTGCATCCAGCTGAAGCCCCAGGGGATAGCCCGCAGGCTCTCGAAGGTGGCCGCGCCCGTCCGGCGCGACGGCCGCGAGCCGATGCGCATCTGGCTGATCTCGTCCATCGGCGTGGCCTGGCTCCAGTAGAGCAGCAACTCCGGCGTCTCGTAGATCAGGGCGCGGTAGTCGCGATAGGACAGCGCCGCCAGTTCCTCCATCGCCGCCAGCCACTCCGGTTTGGGCCGGGCCAACAGGCGGCAGTGCTCCGGCGCGCTGGCGATGAGCGCGGCGTGGACGACCAGTTGCAAGTGGCGCTCGGCGATGGCCGGGTGGCTGTAGCGGTCGGCGATGACCTCGCCCTGCTCGGTGATACGGATGCGCCCGCCGACGGAGCCGGGCGGCTGGGCCAGGATGGCGCGATTGGCCGGGCCGCCGCCGCGGGCGATCGTCCCGCCCCGGCCGTGGAAGAGGGTCATCACCACGTCCTGGGCGCGGCAGGTGGCGGCCAGCGCCTCCTGCGCCTGGTATAGCTCCCAGTTGGCGGCCAGATAGCCGGCGTCCTTGTTGCTGTCGGAGTAGCCAATCATGATCGTCTGGCGGCGTCCGGCGCGGGCTAGATGGGGCGCGTAGCCGGGGTGGGCGAAGAGAGCCGTCATCACCTCCGGCGCGGCGCGCAGATCGGCCCGCGTCTCGAACAGTGGCGCGAAGGCCAGCCCTTCCGGCGCGCCCTCCCCGGCCAGACCGTGCCAGTAGGCCAGCAGCAGCGGGGCCAGGATGTCCTCCGGCCCGTGGGTCATGCTGACGATATAGGGGCCGAATAGCTCCGGCCCGTAGAAGTCCACGGCGCGCTTGACGATGCGGAACAGCTCCAGCGTTTCGCGCGTCTCGGCCGAGAGATCGTCGAAGCGGGTCAGGTCGGGGGCCGGGCGCTCCAGCATCTCGGTCAGCACGGCGGCCCGCGCCGGCCCATCCATCTGGCCGAAGCCATCGCACCAGCCGAGCCGGCCGAGCAGTTCGTCGAGGACGGCCGTGTTGTAGTCGCTGTACTGGCGCAGGTCGAGCCGGGCGGCGTGCAGGCCAAAGATGCGCGCCTGCCGCAGGCTGTGCTCCAGGTCGGCGCGGGCGATGTCGGCCATGCCGCCCTCGCGCAGCGCCCGTTCCATCAGTGACAGCGGCTGGAGCAGGTTCTCCATGCGCCGCATGCGCAGCGGCGGGTTGGCCTGCCCCTTCAGCCGGGCCACCATGTCGCCGGCCGACGCCTCGGCCAGGTCGGCCCCCAACTGCCCGGCGTAGAGGCGGAAGGTCTCGTTGGGGTAGCGGTCGCGCAGGAAGGCCAGGTGGCCCTTCAGTTCGCCGTACTCCGCCACCGCCTCCTCCAGCGCCTCTGGCACGTCGGCCAGCTTGTCGGAGATGCTCAGCGAGCGGTCGAGCAGGCGGGCGGCGGCGCGGTGCTTCTCGATGGCCAGGCCGCGGTGCAGGCGCAGTGTCTCGGCCGTCACGTCGGCGGTAACGTTGGGGTTGCCGTCGCGGTCGCCGCCGATCCAGGAGCCGAAGGTCAGGAACCGGTCGGGGGCGCGCAGGGCGGGATAGTGTTGGGCCAGCGCGTTCTCCATGTCCTCATAGACGGCGGGCAGCGCGTCCCACAGGGTCGTGTCGAAGTAGAAGAGGCCGGTGCGCACCTCGTCGGTGACGCTGGGGCGGGAGGTGCGGCTGCGGTCAGTGACCCACAGCAGCGTTACCTCCGACAGGATTTGATCGCGGATGGTCTGTTGCTCGGCTGGCAGCAGGTCGCGCACGTCCAGGTCGGTCAACGCCGCGGCGATACGGCGCAGCTTGGTCAGGATGGTGCGGCGCTTGGCCTGGGTGGGGTGGGCGGTGAAGACGAGTTCGATGTCGAGCCGGTTGAGCAGTTGGCGCATCTCGAACTCGTCCACGCCGGCGCGGCGCAGGGCGGCGATGGCCGCGGGGACGGACTCCGGCAGGGGTTGGGGGTGGGCGTCGCGCTCCCGCTCGCGCAGGACGCGGACGCGGTGCTGCTCCTCAGCCAGGTTGACCAGCTCGAAGTAGGTGGTGAAGCTACGGGCGACGAGCTCGGCCTCGTTTGGGTCAAGGCGGCCGACGATAGTGGCCAGCCGGCGGTCAATGGCCGGGTCGTCGTCCACGCGGCGGGTCTTGGCCAGGGCGCGGATGCGCTCTTCCAGTTCGTAGACCTCGATGCCCGCCTGCCGCCGGATGACGTGGCCGAGGATGTCGCCGAGGAGGTGGATGTCCTCGCTGAGCCGGTCCTGTTTCTCTCGTGATAGTGCCATAAGAAGATCTCACGCCAAGAGCGCAAAGAACGCCAAGAATTTTAGGTCTTTATAGACCATTGACAACGCGCTTGACCGCACGTTTGAATAGTGGGTCGCCGAAATTGATGAGAAGGCCCAGGCGTTTGTCAGCCAGCCGCAGGTAAGTCAGAAGTTGTTTCTGATGCACCGGAACAAGCGCCTCAACTGACTTCAACTCTACTATGACCTTGTCTTCCACCAATAGGTCAATTCGATAGCCAGCATCAACCCGCACTGAGTCGAAAAGCACTGGCAGCAGAACTTGTCGAGCTACATGTAGCCCGCGCTTCTGAAGCTCGTGACTCAGCACGGCCTCATAAGCGGATTCAAGCAACCCTGGCCCCAAGGCTTGATGTAGGTGATAAGCTACGTCTACCACTTGATGGGCAATCTCATTCTCCTCATTGGCATTGATTGGAGAACTTGGCGTTCTTGGCGCTCTTTGCGATCTTTGCGTGAGCCTCTTCGCCTCCCGATAAAGCTCATAATAGTAGAACGCGGTGACGGTCAATGAGTGGGTGATGCGCCCGGTGCGGATGAGGTCGGGGATCGCCGCCAGGGGGATTTCCTCGAACAGGATGTCCTCCGCCCCATCCAGTTCCACCGCGGCCACGGGCCGGACATCGAGCGCCAGGTAGGAGTGGCAGCGGTTGTTCAGAAAGGCCGGGTTCGGCGCGACCGTGCCCAGGTGGACGATCGCCTCCGCCTCATACCCTGTCTCCTCGCGCAACTCCCGCCCGGCCGACACCGACGGGTCGGC
>NZ_JAYRVJ010000676.1:0-3518 GCF_041918635.1 Promineifilum sp. (SeqCode) | reverse complement strand
GAGAACAGGAACGGCTCCTGCAACACGATGCCGATCTGCTCGCGCAGGTAGCGGCGCGGGTAGTCGCGCAGTTCCACGCCGTCGAGCTTGATGCTGCCCTGGTAGTCGTAGAAGCGCGGCAACAGGTTCACCAGCGACGTCTTGCCCGATCCCGTCGCGCCGACGAGGGCGATGGCCTGGCCCGGCTCGGCGCGGAAGCTGATGCCGTTCAACACGGCCATCTCTTCGTTGTAGGCGAAGCGCACGTCCTCGAAGACGACCTCGCCCCGCAGGCGGCCGGAGGGGCGGTACGTGCCCTCGTCCAGCGGTTCGCGATCGACGCGGATGATCTCCGACACGCGGTCGAACGACACCAGCGCCATCGACATCTGCACGATGAGCCGGCCGATGTTGCGAATGGGCCACATGATCCAGGTCAGCATGCCCATGTAGGCCAGGAACGTGCCGACGGTGATCTCGCCGTTAATCGCCATCAGCGCGCCCACGGCGTAACCGATGACCAGCTGCACGCTGACGATGATGTCCGTCGTCGGCCAGTAGATGGCGTGCAGGATGAGCAGGCGCCGGCCGCTCAGGTAGCGCCCTTTGTTGGTCACCTCGAACTTGTCGCGCTCGTACTCCTGCCGGGCGAAGGCGCGCACGACGCGCACACCGCTCAAGTTCTCCTGCAACGTCGTCGAGAGCTTGGCTTCCTCTTCCTGGAAGATCTCGTAGCGCTGGCCGATCTTGCGGAAGAAGTAGATCGACAGCAGGACGATGAGCGGCACGACGACGATGGAGATCAACGCCAGGCGCACGTTGAGCGTCAGCAGGGCCACAAAGTTGACGAGGAACAGCATGACGATGCGGCCCAGACCGACCGACTCCTCGCCGAAGAAGCGGCGCAGCGTGTCCACGTCCGAGGTCGAACGCTGGATCAGGTCGCCCGTCGGCGTCTTGTCGTGATAGGCGAACGACAGGCGCTGGACGTGGTCATACAGGTAGTCGCGCAACCGGCGAATCACGCTCTCCGACGTCTTGGCCGCCCAGCGGCCGCCCATGAAGGTGAACGTCCCCTGCGCCAGCGCCAGCCCCAGGAAGCCCGCGGCGACCAGCGGCAACTGCCCGCGCATCGCGTCGATACCGAGCACGTTGTCGGTGAAGTAGCGCAGCAGGTAGTAGAACGCGGTCTGGCAGATGGCGGCCAGGCCGATGCAGAGGAACGCGCCGACGTAGATCGCGCGATACCCGGTTATCATACGCCACATGCCGACGATGCGACGCTTGGACAGCGTTGACTTCAAGTCAAGTTCAGTTGTCATGGTGACTACTCACGTATGGCCGCCGGGGCGGCATTTGGGCGATTGGCCGAATGAGGGGCCGAGAACGAACGCGCGTGGTTCGCGCCAAGGCGAACCTACCCGCTGCGTGAGCGGGCCAGAGCAAGAGGTGGCCGGAGCCGGAGGTATGTCAGAGGATGTCCGTCATAGTCGCACCTGACGTAAAAGCACCGAGAACGCCTTTCGTCCTCGGTGGGTTAAGTGTTCGCCAGTGTGTCAACTGGTAAAGCGCGTCGAATATTATGCCATTATAGTGAAAAGAGCGCAAGAGGTCTGTAAAGTAGGTGACAGTTTCGGGTCAACACGTAGCGCAGCCTGACAGGCTGCGCTACGGCGACTATAATTACTTCCCATGACGCTCGAACTGCTGACCTCTGACCTATCGGCCGCCACCCGTCCCACGCCGCTGTTGCTCGTGCACGGCGCGTGGCATGGGGCGTGGTGTTGGCAAGAGCACTTCATCCCCTACCTGGCCCGCGCCGGGTACGCCGTCTACGCGCCCAGCCTGCGCGGGCACGGCGCCAGCCCGGGGCGCGACCGCCTGCGCCGGACGGGCATCGGCCACTACGTGCGGGACGTGGCCGCCGTCGCCGCCGCGCTGCCGGCCGCGCCGGTGCTCATCGGCCACTCGATGGGCGGGCTGGTCGTCCAGAAGTACCTGGAGCGCCACCCCGCGGCGGCCGGCGTGCTGCTGGCCTCCGTCCCGCCGGCGGGCACGCTGGCGACGGCGCTGCGCATTGCCCGGCGTCATCCCCGCGCGTTTCTCAAGGCCAACGCGACCCTCAGCCTCTATCCGCTCGTGGAGACGCCCGAACTGGCCGGGGAGCACTTTTTCTCCCCCGACGTGTCTGATGAGCTATTTATGGTCTGCTACCCGCAGTTGCAGGACGAGTCATACCGCGCGTTTCTCGACATGACCGTTTTCAGCCGGGCCCGGCCGAAACGGGTCAGCGTGCCCATGCTAATCCTGGGCGCGGCCAACGACCGCATCTTCACGCTGTCGGAAGTAGAGGCCACGGCGCGCGCCTATGGCACGACCGCCACGATCTTTCCCGACATGGCCCACGACATGATGCTGGAGGCCGGCTGGCGCGACGTGGCCGATACGATTTTGGCGTGGCTGGATGAGCGGGGATTCTAGCGACGGAAAAAGAGGGACACAGAGAGACACAGAGAGCGGACGCAGAGAGACACGGAGGAAAGGCCCTTCTTCCTCTGTGTCTCTCTGTGTGATCTCAGTGTCTCTCTGTGTCCCTCTTACCGCTTCAAACAAATACTAGGAATACTTCGGCAATGGCGAGGCATATTCCGCTGAGAACCGGCCTAGCCGGTAGAGCCGCCACCCGACCAGGATGTGCCAGACCATGAAGAACAACCCCGCCGCCGGGATGAAGAGCACGGCCAGCAGTTCGCTGCTCACCCGGGGCACAAAGAGGAAGCCGACGCAGTAGGCCAGGTCAAACCCGTTGGCGAGAATCCCGACCCAAGCGGTAACCCGGTTGAACACGACGCTCCGCAGCATGACCAGCGAGGCGGTCATACCGGCCAGCGCGACGAGCAGCAGACTGATGTAGCCACCCGTGCCAGGATAGGAACCGGCGTCGCTGAACCGGTTGACGGCCAGCAGCGCCTGCCCGGCGGCCAGCAGCGCGGCCCGCTGCGCCTCGGTCGTGGCCGCCGCGTACTGCGCGCTCAGGGAGAGCATCGAAAACGCCGTGTTCGAGGCGAGATAGACCCCCACGCCCAGCAAGCCGAGCACGGCGGCGACGGCGGCATAGCTTTTGTTCGTCTCCTTCAGAGCGACATAGAGCGCGACAAAGATCACCGCCACCAGCACGTAGTTGAGCAGGTCAAAGACGTTGAGGTACACCAACCCCAGCAAGCGGTTGCTCTGGAGCAGCGCAAACCACCCTTCGACCGTATCCGGCGCCGGAACCGGCGCAAACAGCCCGATCTCCGCGGCGATATTTCGTCTGAACAGGATGCCGGCCAGCAGAGCAGCGGCTCCACCTAGCCGGTAGAGGCTTTTCCAGCCCACGTCTGAACTGTTAACATCCACACGCTGATTCATGATCCTAGCCTCCCGCATTAATTGGGAATCAACTGCCCTTCCGGCCCACAGGGCGCGCGCTGCCGGATGCGGTCAGGGTCGAGGAACTCGCCAAACCACGCCCGCCAGCGGGCCGCCGCCTGCCGGTC
>NZ_JAYRVJ010000675.1:0-7760 GCF_041918635.1 Promineifilum sp. (SeqCode) | reverse complement strand
TCCTCATCGTTAAGCGCTGTGTCGCGCAGGTGAACCCACTCGCGGCGGCCATCGATCCGCACCGGCGCGCCCTGGGCCAGCGGCTTTTTGCCCGGATAGTTGGCGCGGTATTCGGCCAGGTGGAGCGAGCTGTTGTTGCCGTGGCCCACGCCGAGCAATAGCACCCAACCGTCCAGATCGTAGACGCGGGCCAGTGGGGAGCCTTCGCCCATGCAGTAGTCGAGCTGGTGGCCTTCGGTCACCACGGCGGCAGCGGCTCCCCAGGCGGCAAACGATGTCTGCGGGTGGTCGCTA
Source organism: Promineifilum sp. (SeqCode) (assembly GCF_041918635.1). NCBI lineage: Bacteria > Bacillati > Chloroflexota > Ardenticatenia > Promineifilales (SeqCode) > Promineifilaceae (SeqCode) > Promineifilum (SeqCode) > Promineifilum sp. (SeqCode). The sequence goes on along the minus strand of NZ_JAYRVJ010000675.1, from coordinate 7,466 downwards.
CGTCGCACGTCGCGCCCCTTGCGGAACGCCTCCGGGATCGCGCCCATGCCGCGCGTGGGCGTCAGATCGGGGTCGTAGGCGGGCATCGTCGCGCGGATGACCTCCCACCACGGCTCGGGCACGGGCGGGTGCTGCCAGTGGGCCGGGTCGGATAGATCGCTGGAGTGGGTGGGCATGACCAGCGTCCCCTGGCGGCCCAGCGTCAACTCCAGAGCCAAAATGACCGCCACCGGCCCGCCCGACACCCAACCCAGTGCGCTCAGCGAGGAGTGGACGAGCACAACCATCCCCGGTTGCAGCCCTAACGCCAGCAGGTCGGCCCGCAGCGATTCGATCGTCGCCGGCGGCCCCTGCGTCTGTTCGATAGCTTTCCACTCGCCCACGCCTCACCTCGCGCCTGAAGAGTTGCCCTTAGATTACCCGGATTTAGTGGCGGCGCACCCGTCGCCGTTGGGCCGCCCCGCTTCCAGCCTACGGCCGCTGAACCACCGGCAGAAACAGCTGTTGGGTCGCGTCCTCGAAAAGATCAAAGCGGCTGAAGTGGCACAGTGATACTTTCACCGTGTTCTCCCCCAGCAGCCGGGTATAGGGGCCGCAGCCGGCTTCCACCCACTGATTGCCATCCTCCACGAACCGCTTCAGGCGCAACTTGGCTTCGTCTAACCCTGCGATCTCCTCATCGGCGTACTCGATACTCACCGTCACGGCCTTGTTCGGCGTGCTGACCACGACGCTCCCCTGCCGCGCCAGCAGCTCGAACGCGCGCTGGGTCGCGCGCTCATTGGGCGGCGTCACACCGGGCAGCGGGATCAGCCACAGCACTGTGGGCGTGTTGAAAGCCCAGGGCGGCACGGTGATCACCGTGGTGTTGCCGCGGCCATCCACGTAGTTCAACACGCCGCCCGTCTCCGGCGGGATCGTCGCGGACGGGTGATCGGCGCGAACGTCGAAGGCCGCCACGTCCACGGCGGTCGAGTGGCGTGTGCCGTCGGCGGCCACCACGTCGGCGACAACGCGCATCGTCCGCGGGCCGGTCGTGACCGCATCGGCGGTGGTGCGAATCGGGCTGGCCGTATAGATGCCGTCGCCCGGCTTGGCGTCGCCCGCACTGCCGCCGTCAACCAGGACGCCCTCCTGGACAGTCCGATCCTGAACATCATCCAGCAAGGCAACGCTGCCAACCCTACCTGGTGAGGAGGCCGCCACGACCCGCGCGGTCACCTTCGCCTCGGAACGGCCTTCGGTCAGCAGGTAGACCGGCGTCATCAGCACGTCGTCGATCTGGGGAGCCGGCCCGAGCGACGGCGGATTGATGGTCAGCGTCGCCAGCTTTGGGTAGCCGTAGCCGCCGGTCCAGTCGAGATAGGCGAAGCGCGTCCCATCCGCGTTCATGGTCAGGCAGTAGCCATCGATGATAGGCCCGGGGTAGTTGGTCGGCATACCGCCCCACAGGGCCAGATCGAGCTTCTCGCCGCTGCCGTCCGTTTTGACCAACCGGCCATACCAGGGCACGGAGAGAAACGCGCCATCTTGGGTGAGGCCGACCGATCTTGCATAGGACGCATCGCTGTAGCCGGTGAACAGCGTCCGGCGATCGCTGCCATCGTAGTTCACCACGCCCCACTCCGTCGGCGTCGAGCAGCACGGATTGGGCGCGACGGTGTAGAGCACTGTGCTGCCGTCGCCGCTGATGCGGACGTTGTCCATTCGCCAGTAATACCCTTCCGGGTAGAGGTCGTACGCCTGGAGGCCGCCGCCATCCGCGCCGACGCGAAAGAGCTTCAGGCCGCGGTCGCGCACCTGGGCCATGAAGACGATGCGCTGGCCGTCGTCCGACACGTCGATCCAGCGGCCGGGGCCGCCCGAGAACGGGAAGTCGGCCGGCGTCGTCCCGAAGAGGGCCGCGATCTGCTCGGCGGTGACCAGTTGCTTCAGGTTGCTGCCGTCGCCATTCACCGTGTAGACGCCGGCCTTCTTCGGCTGGTTGCCGGGCTGGAGCGACCAGTCCCGGTCGACGATAAAGGTGACGCGCTCTCCGTTGGTCGATAGATGAAAGTCCTTATAGCCGCCCTCGATGGTGATCACCTGGTGCGCTCCGCCCCCGTTGGCATTCGCCAACCGCAGGATCGTCCCGCCGTCCCAGGAAAGCACCTTCGAGCCATCGGCGCTCAGATCGACGCTCGAATCGGCGTGCCAACTCGGCTCGTAGCTATCCACCTGTCGCAGGCCCTGCCCGTTGGCCTCGATGACGTAAATGGTGTTCGGGTTGTAACCACCGACGAAGGCGATGCGCGTCCCATCGGCGCTCAGGTCCATTCTTCCGGCGATGACGCCGTCCAACCCCGGCAGCGGCAACTCGTGGTAGACAAGCGTGCGTGTTATCGAAGCCAGAGGCGCTTCCGGCCGGGCAGCCGGCGCGCTTGAGGGCGCTTGCTCTACTGGAGTGGCGGCGGCAACTCCCGACCCGCCGGCGACCGCCAGGCCGGCAAGCAGCATCAGATACAAGACAGTTCCGAGGATCGCAAAACGAACCTTGATAGTGGACATGGCGCTTCCCCCAACCATTTGGCTGCGGCGAGATAGTCTCGCCAACCATCGGCCGGGCCGGAACCTGTCGGCAGGTGAGGTATAGCCGGATGCGATGCGCTCTGACCACACATCCCACGTCGGCAAGCCCGGCCGGGCGGCCGGACACCGCAGCGCACGCTGCGTCACAGATACTATACAATAGAGGGGTGGCCCGGCACAAGCCCCAGGTCGCGGCTGCTAAACCGGGCGTAGCGCCTCCGGACGCTCAGGAAACGCTCTCGATGCGCTCAAAGGCCCGCAGCGTCTTCAGCTTGCGCAGCGTCAGGATGCCCTTGTACTCCCGTTCGGCTTCAGCCCACGCCGCAGCGTCCACAAAGTCCCATGACCAGGCCGGCCCCCAGACGCCGCCGGCTGGCCCGCGCTCGATGTCATAATCAAGGTTGGTTTCGAGGAGCGCCGGATCAAAAGCCACGGCCAGCGGCGAGTCGGGCGACTGCACCACGTCGAGCGGCTTCAGGTTGTAGTCCCCCCACTGCGCGGGGTCGAGGGTCACCGTGCGGGGCAACGCGCGGAGCAGTTTGTCCAACAAACCCTGGTAAGTCTCCTCCGGCAAGTCGGGTGTCTCTAACAGATCGATCACGCAGGCGAGATCGTGCATCTCCATATGTTGGGGGTAGCGCATGACCTCGTCAAAGACCGATTGCAGCGCGCTCTCGACGAAGGGCGAAGGGACGAGCCGGCGAAACTGCCACAAGTAGGAGACGACCGAGGCGCGGGGGTTGGCCCAGAAGTGGCCGAACGCCTCCTCGGTCCCATCATACGTCCACCACGGGGCGTGCGGCGCGTTCTCTACTTCCGGCGGCACAATGGGCCAACGTTCGCGAACCACGTCATAACTGTCCATCAAGTAGGTCAGCGCGGCCGGCAAGCCGGGCGTGTCCTCGGTCGCGCCGATCTCGCGCAGGATGCCGAGCGCGATGGTGGTGGCAAGTACGGATGAGGCGGGGGTGCGCATGTCCGGATCGAGCGCATGGCCGAAGCCGCCGTCCGTGTTCTGATAGGCCGCCAGCGCGGCCAGAACGTTTGTCCGGCTGCCGTTCTCGAAGTGGTATTCGTAGAGCGCGCGCTCCAATGGTCGCGCCTCGCTGCGTAGATACGCAACCGCCTTATTAAAAGCCTCGCCGCTCAGCTTCGTTGCCATTGCTCAGTCCCCGTCTGTCGTTATTGGCGATCAGAGCGTCACCGAGACGGCGGCGCTCCATGCTGTGAGGGTCGTGGTTTACGCAGCTCTGGCCGCGGCCAAGGCAGCCTTCATCTGGGTCATGTGGTCGTCGATGTGAGAGTAGGACTCGTCGAGCAGCGTCCGGGCCAATCGCCAGTAAGTGCGCTTACGCGCGACAAACTCCTCGGGCAGTCCTTGTAGTAGCGCCACCGTCTCCTCATTCAGCCGCTTGAGTTCGACCAACATGTCGGCCAGCGTCGGGAAGGCATGGATGGTCGCGTTCAGCCGCATCTCCTGGTTACCCGACCAGGCATCATAGGAAGCCTCCTGGCTGGCGACCAGTTCATCGATCCATTGCTGGTTATAGCGCTCACTCTGGATGAGATGAGCCATGACCTGCTTGATGCTCCACGCTTCCGGCCCTGGCCTGTAAGACGCTTCGACATCGGTGACCTCCGCCAGGAACTCATCCAGCGCGGCCTCATCCCGCGTCAGACGCTGCCGCACGCGCTCGGCCAATTCCTCGTTGGTGGCGGGAATGACGGGGATTTTGCGGCCGGAGAGGGTCATGGCCGCGCTCAGACGTTCGTCGCCGCGGTAGAACTCGACCATCACGACGTCGCCGGCGTGGTGTGACTGGAGCGCGTTGCGCAATTCGGTCACGTCCGTGGTGGCGTGGCCCGCGACGGCCACAATGATGTCATCCTGGCGCAGCCCGGCTGCCTCTGCGCCCTGACCCGGCACGACACCGCCCAGCCGCACACCGTGCTCCACCGGCACGCCCAGCCGGACGGCCTCATCGGCGTCGAACGGCATTAGCAATACACCCAGCATCGGCCGGCGCGTCACCCGCAAGTCCTCGCCCGAGGTCAGCACCGAAGCCAGGTTCTCCAGCGCGCGCCGCCACGCCCGGTCGAACTGCTCCAGCTTGTCGCCCCACTCCGGCCCGACGCCGATGTCGCAATGCTCCAGCGCCATATACGTGCCGCCATCGCCCGGCTCAATAGTCACCCGCACCGACGTTGGGCGAGGTTCGCCGCGCCCCTGCCATGTGAAGCCAACAATCCGATTGGCATCTAGTTCAGTGTAGTGGCCGGTGGCGTAATAGCCGTCGTTCCAGCCGACGAAGAGATGGCCGCTCAGGCGCGTGGATACCGTGGCGGAGTCGCACAGCCATTCGCGCAGGGCGGTGCTGCTGGTGAAGGCGCGATAGATCTCGGCCGGCCCGACCGGAATTACTTGCCGGTAACTGAGGTTTTGCGTCTCAATGGGCATAGGTTTGCTCCTTGCGGCGTTGTGCGGCCTCGGCCGCCGGTACTACTGCATCCGCGGCGCCCAGATTTGCCGGCCGGTCGTCAGCGCGCCGGGGTTGGCGAGTTGGAGAATGGTGGTTGTCGTGGCGAAGCGCGTCGCCAGCGACTCCCACGTGTCGCCTGCCACAACGGTGTAACGCTGGACGCATGGTGGCCCGACAATCCGGCCGATGCTGCCAATGGCTGGTACGGTGATCACGTCACCCGGGTAGATGAGGTTGGGGTTAGGCAGCGCGTTCGCGCCGTGGATAGCGGCATAGGTCGTGCCGTAACAGCGGGCGATCTGGATCAGCCACTCGCCCTGGATCACCTGATGCCGGATGGTAGCTCCGGGAGTCAGTTGGCCGCCGATTCCGGGAGCGGCGGTCGGCAGCGGAGCAGTGGGCATGGGCGTCGTGGTGGCGATGGCCGCGGGGACGGTGGGCGCGGCGGTGGGCAAGGGCGGCGGCACGATGCCTTCCGTCGTCACCCCCGGCAGCGGCGTGGGTGTGGCCGATGCCGCCGGCAGCAGAGTGACCGAGAACGGCGTGGGCGTAGGCGAGGCGATGCCAGGTGTGCCGGGCGCGGGATAGGCGACCGTCACCAGAATGGGCGTGGGCGTCAGTTCACCGTCGGCCTGTCTGAGGCAGGACGTGGACAACCCGAGGATCAGCAGCGCCAGCACCAACACACCGAAGATGGTGAGCACGAAATCCGAAATTCGATCCAGCATCGCTCGCTCTCCCTGCCCGGTGGGCATTCCGGTTTACGTAACGTGCGTCACTGGCTATGATACATGAATTGGGCGTTTACAGGCAATGTGTATTGATCGAAGAATGGGACGCTGATGGACGCTAATTTCGCGCTGATAGGCGCGGTTTCAACAGAGTCAGGGTGAGGGAGCAGTATGGCATGGCAGGAGATGCTCGACAATCACATCCGTGACCAGGCGGATCAGAGCGCGCTGGAGTGGCTGCGGCCAGAAGGGCAGTTCGACCACGCCATAAACTACGGCCAGTTGGGCGAGGCCGTTAACTGCGCCGCCGGCCGCCTGTTGGCGCTGGGCGTGCGGCCGGGCGATCGCGTCGCCCTATGGCTGAGCAAGTCGCCGGCCTTCCTCTATTACCACCTGGCCGCCCTGAAGGTCGGCGCGATCTCGTTGCCTCTCAACCCGGAGTACAGCGCCGACGAGCTTGGCTATTACGTGGAGGACGCGGCGGCGGCTGTGCTGGTCATTGACGACAGTACTGGGGAGGTTGCTAAGTCGCTATACGAAACGAGAAGCGATCCGACGCTGTTACATGTTGGCCGACTGGTCGAGGAAATGACACCGACGCTCCCTCCTGTCGCCATTGACCCACCAATGACTGCGCTCATGATCTATACCAGCGGCACTACCGGCCGGCCGAAAGGTGCGGAGATCACCCACGGCAACCTGACTACCCAATTGGCGGCGCTTAAGGAGGCATGGGGCTGGTCGGCCAACGACCGACTGCTCCACGTCCTGCCCTTCTTCCACGTACACGGCTTGATCGTGGCCCTCCACGCCGCGCTGCATGCGGGAGCGACGACCGTCGTATTGCCCCGGTTTGCACCGCAGGTGACGCTCGACGCCATCGCCGCGCGACGTTGCACCGTCCTGATGGGCGTGCCGACGCTCCACCGCCGTTTGGTCGAATGCCCCGGGGCGCGCGCCACCGCTGTAAGCTCCCTGCGCCTGGTCACTTCCGGCTCCGACCGGCTGCCCGACGACCTCTTTGACGCCTTTCGCGCCACGTTCGACCACACGCTGCTGGAGCGCTACGGCATGACGGAGGCGGGCATGCTGCTGTCTAATCCCCTCCAGGGCGAGCGCCGTCGCGGCTCGGTTGGCCGGCCGCTGCCCGGTGTAGCGGCGCGTATTGCCGATCCTGACACCGACGAACCGCTGCCCGACGGCCAGGTCGGCGAGGTGCAGGTGCGCGGCGCGAACGTCTTCAAAGGGTATTGGCGACAGCCGGAGAAGACAGCGGCCGCTTTTACCGCCGATGGCTGGTTTCGCACCGGCGACCTGGGGTTGCGCGAACCGGACGGCTATTTCACGCTCAAGGGGCGGGCCAGTGACCTGATTATCACCGGCGGCTACAACGTCTATCCGGCCGAGGTCGAGCGCGTCTTGCTGGCCCATCCGGCTGTCGCGGCGTGCGCCGTGTTCGGTTGCCCGGATGACACGTGGGGGGAGCAAGTGGCGGCGGCCGTCGTTCCCGCCGCCAGAGTCGAAGCCAATGCCGCGGAACTACAGACCCACTTGTTGGCCCACTGCCGGGCGCACCTGGCCCCTTACAAGGTCCCGCGCCGGCTCACCTTCACGGCCGATCTGCCCCGCAACGCGCTCGGCAAAGTGCGGAAGGATGTTCTGCGCCGCCATTGCCCGTTGCCCCATT
>NZ_JAYRVJ010000674.1:0-7596 GCF_041918635.1 Promineifilum sp. (SeqCode) | reverse complement strand
CGGCCGCGCTGGCGACGCGGGCGGCATAGGCGCGGTAGAGCGCCCGGTAGCCCGCCTCGTCCACCGGCGCTCCAAAGAGCGTCGGCGCGGGCAAGACCATTTCCAACCCGCCCTGCCAATAGTGCCGGGGATCGTCATAGGGGCTCAGATCGCCCGGCTGGGTGGACAGTCTGACGGTCAGGCGGTCGCAGTCGTCTTCCAGTTCGGCGCACAGGTCGGCCAGCGTCGCGTTCAGGTCGCGGGCCAACCGTTCAGCCGTGGCCGCGTCGCGCGCCGGATAGATCATTTCGATGTGGCGCCATACGACCATCTCCGTCTCGCCCCAGAACTCGGGTTCCGGCGGCGACAACAGCCAGCGATCCGCGCCGGGGCGAAAGACGAGCGTCTGCTCCAGCGTAACCGTCTCCGTCAGGCCGCGGCCGATGTCGAGCACGTAGTCGCGCGGGACGGTCAACTCGGCCGAACGCAGGTCGGGGGCCAGCGTCACGGTGGGGGTGATGGGCGACGCGGCGCTCGGCGCGGCCGGCCCATCGGCCCAGGCCAGGCCGAAAGCGGCGCGATCCACGAAGCCGCCGTCGCGCACCAGTTCCTCCTGTGCCCGCGCCCACGCCTGGTCGCGGCCGGAGAGGAAGCTGAGCAGCAGTTCCGCGTCCTCCTCGGCCGTGGCGCGCATGATGATGTCGTGACTGGCGTTCACCTCGGCCGTCAGGCGGCGCTCCGTCTCCGCGACGCGGCGCTGCAACTGCCAATAGACGACCGCGGCCAGCGCCAGCAGCAGGCCGGCCACGCCGGCGGCGTAGAGGGCTGAGCGGCGGCGGCTGCGGCGCGGCGGGGGCTGTTCGTCGACCGCGACCGGCTCATCTACTGGCGACGCGCCATTAGGCCGCCGGTAGTCGGCGGAAGCCGTCTCGCGCGGCTTGCTGTCCCAATCGAGGTCTTCGGTCTGCCAGTCGAAGGACATAATCTATCTTAGGTGCGACCCACTTTCTGAAGTGGGTTGCACCTCATCGTAGGGGCAGACCTGCGTGTCTGCCCCAGGGCGCACACACAGCCCCGCCCCAGGGCGCACACACAGCCCCGCCCCAGGGCGCACACATAGCCCCGCCCCAGGGCGCACACACAGCCCCGCCCCAGGGCGCACACGCACCCCCAGGGCGCACACACAGGTGCGCCCCTACTAGGGTATGGGTGTATACAAATGACGGTAGGCGTTGAACCCCTCATAGATGCGCTCGATGTAGAGGCGCGTCTCGGGGAAATCGACCGTGTCCACAAACCGGTCGTGATCCGCGCCGGCGGCGTCGAACCAGCGGGCCGCATTACCCGGCCCGCCGTTATAGGCGGCCAGGGCGGCGTGGACGTGCCCGTCGAAGGCCGCCAACTGCTGGCTCAGGTAGTACGCGCCGAAGTTCAGGCCGACGTAGGGCTTGTAGAGGTCGTCGTTCTCGAAGTCGGGCCAGGCCAACCGCTGGGCGATCCACGCCCCCGTGTCGGGGATGACCTGGCTGAGACCCTGGGCTGCCGCGCCGGAGCGGGCAAAGCTCTCGAACAGGCTCTCCTGCCGCACCAGCGCGAACTGGAGGCGCGGGTCATAGCCGTATTGATCGGCCAGCGGCAGGATAAGGTCGGCGTAGTGGACGGGATAAGAGAGACGGCCCAGGAAGCGGGGGGCGTCGAACACCGTGGCCCTCATCTGCTGTAACAGGGAGGCCGCGGCGACGATGGACGAGCGGAACAGCCCCAGCTCGCCGAAGTACAGCGCCAGCTGGTAGTTCGCCAGCGGTTCGGCGGCGTGGGCCTCGCGGAAGGTCTCCAGTTCGGCCTTGGCCGCCTCGCGCAGGCCCAACTGCCAAAGCTTCTCGCCGATGAGGCGCTGCGGCGCGGCGGCCAGTTCCGGCGACAGCGCGCCCAGGTCGCCCGCCGGCAAGGCCACATCGTCCGGCAGCCGCTCGCGCAGCCACGTCTCGGCCTCGTCCCGCCCGGCGCTGGCGTCATCCGGCAGGCTCATCGGGCCCTCGGCGGCGAACGGCGCCACGCCGGCCACGAAGTCGGCGGCGCGCAGGGCGAAGTAGTTGCTCGGCGTCAGCGTCTCTACCAGGGCGGCCAGGGCCTCCGGGTTGAGTTCGTCGGCCGCATCGCTGTCGGCCAGCCGCAGCAGGTGGAACAGGGCCTCCGCGCCGTAGACGTTGGCCGGATACTGTTCGGCCAGCCGCTGCCACAACGCGACCGCCCCGGCCGCGTCGCCGTCGGCGTCGGTCAGTTCGGCGGCGCGGAAGAGGGCGCGCGGGGCGTTGTCGTCAAAGGGGAAGCTATCGGCCAGGGCCACGTAGCGCTCGATGGCGTCCGGCCGGCCGAGCTCGTCGGCCAGCGCGGCGGCTTTGGTCGTGATCGAGGCGTCGCTGCGGGGGTCGGGGTAGGTCGCCAGGTACTCATCGTAGGCGGCCAGCGCCTCTTCACCGCGGCCGGCGCGGGCCAGCAGTTCGGCCCGCTCGAACAGGGCGCGCACCGGCTGGTGCGCGGCGAAGTCGTCCAACGCCGCCAGCGCGCCGTCCACGTCGCCCAACCCCTCCAGATTCCAGGCCAGGAAAAGGTGTGCGTCCGTGTTGTACGCCTCGGTCGCATCGGTCAGATAGCGGCGCAGCGCCTCGACGCCCGGCGCGTAGGCTTCCGCGTAGTAGTCCACCACGCCGCGCTGGAAGTCGTCCACCGGTGCGCCCGCTTCCACCAGCGCTATCAGGGCGGCGTGACTTGTCGCGGCGCGGGGGTAGGTGTTGACGGCGAACAGGAAGCGCTCATGGGCCGCGGCGGTGTCTCCGGCCAGCAGTTCGGCCTGACCGGCCAGGTAGGCCATCTGCCCCTTGGTCGCCTCGGTCTGGGCGATGTCGTGAATGGCATCGTACTGGGCGATGGCCGCGGGATAGTCGCCGGCCGCCAGGTAGAGGTCGGCCAGCCGGCCGCGGTTCTCGACCGCCTTGAAGCGCTGCGCCGCGCCGGCCGTGGCCGCTTCCAGCGCGGCGATGGCCGCGGCCGTGTCGCCGAGCGCCTGGTGCGCGTCGGCGATGAGCGGCTGGACGTAGGCGGCCATGTCGGGGTTGTTCTGCGCGTAGGCGCGGAAGGCCTCGATGGCCGCCGCCGGCTCGCCCAATGCGGCGTGCGCCCGGCCCAACTGGAACGCCGCCACATCGGGGATGTCCAGCGGGGCGACGCTTTGGCCGCCCGCCGACGGGGTGGGGGCGGCGGCCGGGTCTTGCAGCAGCGCCTCGAATTCGGCGGCGGCCTCGGCTACCTGTCCTTCTTCCAGCAGGGCGACGCCGTGGCCGAGGTGGGCCTCGGCCAATTGCCGGGCGGTCAGCCCTTCCCCCGCTTCTACGGCCGCGGCGAAGGCGGCGGCGGCCGTGGCGTAGTCCCCTTCCTCCAACCGCTGGTTGCCCAACTCGAACAGTTCCGGCGCGGTGGCGTCCGGCGGCAGGGCGACGGTCGGGATGATCTCCACCTCGGCCTCGACGGCCACATCGGCCGGCGACGCCGCGTCGCCAGGACTCTCGTCCGGCGTGGCGACGGGGTTGCCTAGGGGCGTGGCCGAGGGCAGTACCACGGGCGTGGGCGGGCGCAGCGGGTCGGCCGTGACGCCGGCCGATGGCGCGGCCAATGTGGGTGTCGGCAGCAGGGTGGCCGCCGGCTCGGTTGGAGCGACGGCGACCGCTTCACCCGCGCGATCCTCCCCGCCGGAGGGCGTATTGGCGGAGCCGCCGCAGCCGGCCAGCAGCCCGCCGATCAGCAGGGCCAGGAGCCACGCCAGCGCCGCGCGACCGGGGCTACGAGCGCCCACGATCCTCCACGGGCAGGGGGTCATCAAGGGGGGGAAGCTCATCGGCGGGCAATGGGGCCGCGCCGGGCGCGGTGTCGAGCAGGACGGCGGTCACGGCGGCGGGCTTGTCCACGACGATGGGCGCGGCGGCCGGGGCAAGGACGTACCGGCCAGGCTCCCGCCGCCCGGTCAGCAACTCCCAGCCCAGATAGAGCGGCGCGAGTTGGGTCAGGGCCAGGAAGATGAGCAGCGCGGGCACGCCGATGCGCAGCAGGTCGATCTGCCGGTCGAGATTGCCCTCCACCTGAGCGATAGTGCCGTCGAGTTGGTCGATGAGAGCCGTATACTGCGCCAGCAGCGGCGCAATCTCGCCTACGCGCGTGTTGATGGCCGTCAGGTTGTCGGATGTGGCCTGGAGGTCAGTTGCCAGCGAGGCCAGGTTGTCGTTGGTCAGCCGCAAATCCTCTTCCAGCCCGCGCAGGCTCTCCGGCAAACCGTCGAGGCTGCCCTGGAAGCCGCGCAACGTATCGTCGAAGGGCGCGCTGGGATTGTAGTCGATGCCCAGGTCGAATTGCAGTGGGATGGAGGCGCCGAAAGGCAGGGGAATGGTGCGGTCGATGCCGAAGGAACTCAGCGTGACCAGGGTGTTATCGATGACGCCGGCGACCTCAATCATATTGGGCAGCGCGGCCTGGATGCCCTCGACCGCCTCCGGCACTTCCTGGGTGGTCACGGCGGCGACGTTGTCGATCAGCGGCCGGCTGTCGCTCAGTGTGCGCGAGGCGTTGCCTGTGGCCTGGACGGCCGTGTCGAGGCTGCCGCCCAGATCGCCGACCGTGCTCTCGACCACGCCCAGCGTGGCGCGGGCCGTGTCCAGGCTTTGGCCGGCCAGGTCGAGGCTGCTCTTCAGGCCCACGCTCAGGGCGCTGAGCCGGTCGCCCACGTAATACGCGCCGGCCAGGCTGAGGGCCAGGATGGTGAGCCCGGTCAGGAGCATGATGAGGCCAAGGATGCGTCTGATGATCATGCGGATCGCTCCAGGCAGAGGGGGCCGGCCGCTCAGGGCCGGAAGACTGTCCCCGTCACGCCCTCATATTCTAGTCCAGGCAGCGCCGCTTGGACAGAGCTACGGGTGATACCCCCCATACTTTGCTCAGCCTCCGCTAAGGCGAGCCACAACAGCCCGAAGGCGTCGTAGGTCGCGCCGGCGTGGGGGCCGGCCTCCTCATCGAAGGGAGTGACGGCGGCATAGGCGGCGCGGAACCCGTCCGGCAGGCCCGCCGGGTCGTGTTCGGCGAAGGGGGGCGCGCCGGTGGGCAGCAGGGGCAAACCGGCCTTCGTATAGACCTCCAGGGCGGCAGCCGTCGTGTCCGGCAGGTAGTGGCCGACGACGGCGACCACGGCCGGATCGACAGCCAGCGCGGCGGCCGTCTCCCGCGCCAATTCGGGATCGCCCCGATCATCCAGGGCCACCAGGGCCACGCGGTAGCCGCCAATGCCGCCGGCGGCGTTGATCTCGCGCACGGCCAGCCGGGCGCTGTAGATGGCGTCGTAGCCGATGGCCCGGTAGCGCCCCTCGAACGGCGCGACCAGTCCGATCTTGACCACCGGCCGGACGGAGGCGCAGGCGCTCAGCCCAACGAGGAGCAGGGCCAGGGCCAGCACCCTAGCGGCAGCGTTGGACGTTGGCGACGTGCTCTTCATAGGTGACGCTGAAGGCGTGCCGGCCGGTCTGTCCGGCGGCGCAGTCGAGGACGAAATAGAAATAGTCGGACGCTTGCGGCGCGGCCACGGCTTGCAGCGAGGTCAGACCGGGGTTGGCAATGGGGCCGGGGGGCAGGCCGGCGTGCAGGTAGGTGTTGTAGGGTGACTGGATTTGTAGATCCTCAGCCGACAGCGGGACTTTCCACCACGTGTCCGTCTCCGCCTGGTGGCCCAGCGCGTACTGGACGGTCGGATCGGCTTGCAGCATCATGCCCGCGGCCAGCCGGTTCAGGAAGACGCCGGCCATGACCGGCTTCTCCTCGGCCAGCGCCGCTTCGCGCTCGATGATGGAGGCCAAAATGACCGCGTCGCGCAGCGACAGCCCCTGCGCCCCGAACGATTGGCGCATGGCCGGCGTCACCTGCCGGTCGAAGTTGGCGAGCATCATGTCGAGCAGTTGGGCGGCGGTCGTCTCAGGCGTGATGGTATAGGCGTCGGGGAAAAGGTAGCCCTCCAGCGACGCCCCTTCGGGCAGGGCGGCCAGGAAGCCGGGGCCGGCGGCCAGTCCCTCGCGCGTCTGCACAATCGTCATGAACTCGTCGGCGTCGATGCGGGCCGGGCCGACGACGCGCAGGTAGTGGGCCATCTCCTCGCTGCGCCAGCCGGGCAAGAAGCGCAGTTCGAGCGTCCGGGCCTGGCCGGAGCCGAGCGCCTCGGCCAGTTCGGGGATGGTCGCCGCCGGGTCAAGCTGGTAGTCGCCGGCGACGAGGCCGCCGTCCAGGCCGTGGTAGGCCAGATAGTTGAGGAAGAGTTCGGTGTTGTCCAGCAGGCCGGCGGCGTTCAGGTTCGCGGCGATGGTCGCCGCGCCCTGCCCGGAGGCGATGGTGAAGGGGACGGGGCCTGCGCCGGAGCCGGCCGGCCCCTCCAGTTCCGCGGCGTGCTGGGCCAGATACGCCTCGAGGTAGAGGCGGCGCACGGGATCGAGGGCGGGGTTGGCCGTCTCATCCGCCCCGGCCAGCCAGGCGCGATAGAAGACGACGGCTGCCGCGCCCAGCGCCGCCAGCACCACGCCGACGATGAGGACGCGCCACACACAGCCGGCGGCTGATAGCCCACGCTCCTCGGCTGTCTCAGATGTCATCGTACGCCGCTCCTCGCTGGGCGTCCAGGTACGACTGGAGGATGACCGCCGCGGCCACGGCGTCGACGCGCTCCTTCAGCTTCCGGCCGCGCCGGCCCTGGGCGCGCAGGGCGGCTTCGGCTTCCATCGTCGTCAGGCTCTCATCCCAGAAAACGATGGGCACGCCTAGTTGGCGCTCCAGGTCGGCGGCGTAGTCGCGCACCCAGGCGGCGCGCTGCCCCTCCGTGCCGCTCAGCGTGATGGGCAGGCCGACGACGAGCAGGGCGATGTGGTGTTCGGCGATGAGGTGGGCGTAGCGGGCGGCGTCTTCGGCCCGCGACTTGCGGGCGATGACCGAGTGGGCCGCGGCGATGGTACGCGTCGTGTCGCTGAGGGCGACGCCGATGCGCTTCTCCCCCAGGTCAAGGGCCATTACGCGGCCGGTGGGTGGGCGGGTGGGTTCGATGGTCATTTCGAGAAGTTGTCAGTTGTCAGTTGTTAGTTGGCAGTTGGCAGTTGGCAGTTGTTGGTGGTTATTGCTTACTGACTACTGTCCACTGACCACCATTACGGTAGCACCTGTACATCGATGCGCTGTGTCCAGAGCGGGAGGCGGCCGCCAAACCAACTCCACCACCAACTGGGACCTACGTCGAGCGTGGGCGGCTCGGCCAGGGGGATGGCGTCGGTCAGAAAGCGGGCCGCGTCCGCCGCGCGCCGGCCGCGCAGGGCGGCGGCCAGGGCGGCCGTGTCCACCCCCACCCAACCTTCCGCCCGCGCCGTCACCTGGAAGCGCTCCGGCGCGCCGCCCGCCGCCGGCTCTACTTGCATCGCGAGCGTGGTCGCCTGCGGCGCGTAGCCATCGGGCAGCGCCGCGGACAGTTGGGGATAGACGAGCGAGTACACGTCGGCCGCGGCTACGGCCAACCCTTCCACCTCCGCCTCCAGCGTCAGCCGGGCCGTG
>NZ_JAYRVJ010000673.1:0-2866 GCF_041918635.1 Promineifilum sp. (SeqCode) | reverse complement strand
GGTGTCGTGGGGATCAAAGTAGAGCGCGGCCGTCCCGCCCGCTTCCGGCAGGGAGGACGTATCGGCGGCGATGACCGGCGCGCCGCAGGCCAGGGCCTCGACGATGGGCAGGCCGAAGCCCTCGTAGAGCGAGGGGAAGACAAGCGCGGCGGCGGCGTTGTACCAGAGGGGCAGTTCGGCGTCATCCACGTAGCCCGTGAAGCGCACCTGCTCGGCCAGTCCCAGCGCCCGCACGCGCTCGAAAATCTCATCGTAGAGCCACCCTTTGCCGCCCACCAGCACCAGTAGCGCGTCCGGCCGGTCTAGCCGGGCCAGCGCGTCGAGTAGCACGGGGATGTTCTTGCGCGGCTGAAGCGTGCCGACGTGGAGGAAAAAGGGCTTGTCCAACCCCTGGCGGCGGCGGAAGGCGTCCACCTCGGCCGGCGGCAGGGGCTGGTAGTAGGCGGTCACGCCCGGCGCGACCACGTCGATGCGCTCCAGCGGCACGCCGAACTGGTGGTGGATGTCCTGGCGGCCCGACTCGGAGATGGCGACGAGCCGGCGGGCGCGGCGGCAGGCGTGAGCCGTCTCGGCCATCAGGTAGCGGCGTTGGGCGGCCGGGAAGCGGTCGGGGTAGTGGACGAAGCTCAGATCGTAGATGGTGACGACGGCCGGGCAGGAGGCCAGGCGCGGCATGGCGAAGGCCATGCTGTGTAGCAGCGCCAGCCGGTCGCGCCGTGCCCGCCACGGCCACGCCAGTTGCTCCCAGGCGATGCGCGCCAGCCGCCCCTCAGTGGGCCAGGACGTGCCGACCACGCGCAGATCGGGGCGGTCGTCCCAGCCCGCGGTCTGGCGCGTATAGATGGTATAGGTAGCGCCGCTCTCGTCGCCCGGCGGCAAGTGGCGCAGCACCTGGTAGATGTAGTGGTGGATGCCCGCGCGGCGATAGCCCGCCTCGCCGGACAGGAGGTGAGCGTTGATGCCGATATGGAGTTGTGGTGGCGGGTATGGTGATGGCGGCGCGGTCATCCTATCGCCCCCGGAAATCCCTGACGTGCTGCACACTCATCGGGGCAATTATACGATCATCCTGTCTACAGTCATCTTGCCCATATCCCCCCTCTATGATAGACTGCGTTATGTTTACATGCGCGGTGGATTGCGCCGCGCCCTGCCCGCTCCTCTGCCTGTCACGGGCGAGGAATTGAATCAAGCAGAGGAGGATGCGCGTGAAACGCACGACCTATACGCTCTTGATCGCCCTCACGGCGCTGCTCGTTCTGGCCCTTGGCGCCTGTGTTCGCCCCGTCCCCGGCAGCGAGGAGCCGCCCACCGCGACTACCACCGTTCTCGACCCGCTTCTGCCGGCGGCCACCTTGCCCGGCGGCGTGGTGACGACGCCGCTGCCGGTGGGCGCGTCGCCGACGCCGCTGCCCGTTGTGCCCGTCGATGCCTCGCCGACGCCATTGCCGCCGGCTCCCGAGCCGACGCAGCCGCCCGCGCCCGAACCGACGGCCGCGCCCACGGGGGAGCAGATCCACATCGTCGCGGCGGGCGAGAACCTGTTCCGCATCGCCCTGCGCTACGGCTTCACCGTCGAGGAGCTGGCCGCCTACAACGGCATCCCCAACCCCAACGTCATCAGCGTGGGGCAGCAGATCCGGATTCCGGCACGGTAGTCATGCCAGACCTGTCAGGTTTTCTGAAAACCTGACAGGTCTAACAAACTCATGGAACTCCTGAACACGCGCATCGCCTGGGAGGGGAAGTGGCGC
Source organism: Promineifilum sp. (SeqCode) (assembly GCF_041918635.1). Lineage (NCBI taxonomy): Bacteria > Bacillati > Chloroflexota > Ardenticatenia > Promineifilales (SeqCode) > Promineifilaceae (SeqCode) > Promineifilum (SeqCode) > Promineifilum sp. (SeqCode). Next base: position 1,112 of record NZ_JAYRVJ010000673.1, on the reverse strand, counting down.
GTGCGCGTCAGCACGTACCGGTTGGCCGACGGCCAACTGTACGAGCGCGGGGCCATCGAGCACCCCGGCGCGGTGGTGCTCCTGCCGGTGCGGCGCGGGCCGGACGGCTATGATGTGTTGATGCTGCGCCAGTACCGGCCGGCGCTGGACAAGACCATCCTCGAACTGCCGGCGGGCACGCGCGACCCGGCCGAGTCCTGGCTCGATTGCGCCCAGCGCGAGTTGCAGGAGGAGACGGGCTACCGCGCGGCGACGTTCACGCCGCTGGGCGAGGTGTGGGCCGCGCCCGGCCTCTCCAACGAGCGCATGGCCCTATTCGTGGCCGCCGACCTGACAGCCGACCCCCGGCCGATGGACGTGGATGAGGAGATCGCCGTCGAGGTATGGCCGCTGGGCGAACTGGCGGCAATGGCCCTCGATGGGCGATTGGAAGATGCCAAGAGCGTCGTCGCCATCCTCCGCGCGGCGCAGTATCTCAGCGGGTAAGAGCTCACGCAAAGAGCGCAAAGAAGCAAAGAACGCAAAGATATGCTTTTCTCTTTGCGCCCTTTGCTTCTTTGCGCTCTTTGCGTGAGCTCTTCGTGATTTAGTCAGCCGCGCCGTCGTCGCGCTGGTGTTCGTCGCCGAAGGTTTTCAGCTCCATCGCCAGTTCGCGCAGCCGGTTCCTGACGGCGGCGTGCACCGTGTTTTCGGGGTAGTCGCCATTCTCGTCCTGCGCGCCGGCCGGCATGCCTGTCAGCAATTCCAGCCCCTCATCAATGGTCGTGACCGTCCAGATGTGAAACTGCCCCGCGGCGACTGCGTCAACCACGTCCTGGCGCAACATCAGATTGATGACGTTGGTTGAGGGGATGATGACGCCCTGCTCGCCCGTCAGACCACGCGCCCGGCAGATGTCGAAAAAGCCCTCGATCTTCTCGTTCACCGCGCCGATGGGCTGAATCTCGCCCCGCTGGTTGACCGAGCCGGTGACGCTGATGCCCTGTTGCAGCGGGATTTGCCCCAGGCTGGAGAGCAGCGCGTAGAGTTCGGTGGACGACGCGCTGTCGCCGCCGACGTAGTAGTAGCTCTGTTCGAACGTTAGACTGGCGTTGAGCGACAAGGGTTGATGC
>NZ_JAYRVJ010000672.1:0-4444 GCF_041918635.1 Promineifilum sp. (SeqCode) | reverse complement strand
CTCGACTTCACCACCCTCCTTCCCGGCCCTTTCGCCACGATGATGCTGGCCGACCTGGGCGCGGACGTGGTGCGCGTCGAAGCGCCCAACCGGCCCGACATGGTGCGCTTCCTGCCCCCCTACGACGGCGACGCCTCTGCCTGGCACGGCGTCCTCAACCGCAACAAGCGCTCGCTGGGCCTCGATCTGAAGCGGCCGGAGGCGGTCGAGGTGGTGCGCCGGCTGGTCAGACCGGGCGGCTATACCATCGTCATCGAGCAGTTCCGGCCAGGCGTGATGGATCGGCTGGGCATCGGCTACGAGGCGCTGCGGGCGCTCAACCCGGCGCTCATCTATTGCGCCCTGACCGGCTACGGCCAGACCGGCCCCCTGCGCGACCGGGCGGGGCACGACAACAACTACCTGGCCCTCTCCGGCGCGCTCAGCTACAGCGGCCGGCGGGCGAGCGGCCCGCCTCCCCTGGGCATCCAGGTCGCCGACGTGGGCGGCGGGGCGTTCGGGGCGCTGGTCGGGCTGCTGGCGGCCGTCGTCCACCGCGACGCCACCGGTTGCGGTCAGTTCGTAGACGTCAGCATGTTCGATCTCATGGTCGCCTGGCAGGCCCACCTGATTAGCCACACCCTCGTCGCCGGGGAGACGCCCGAAGCGGAAAGCATGGCTCTCAACGGCGGGCGCGCCTATGACCTCTACGAGACGGCCGACGGCCGCTGGCTATCCGTGGGCAGCCTGGAGCCGAAGTTCTGGGAGGGGTTCTGCGCCGCCATCGGCCGGCCCGATCTCGTCGCGCCCGGCCTGGGGCTGGACGAGGCGGAACAGGCGCGGGTCAAGGCCGAAGTGCGCGCGGCCATCGCCGCCCGGCCGTTGGCCGAGTGGGCGGCCGTCTTCGCGCCGCTCGACGTGTGCGTGGAGCCGGCGCTCAACGTGCCGGAGATGCTGGCCCACCCCCAGACGGCGGCGCGCGGCCTGGTGGTGGATGTGCCCAGGCCGGGCGGCGGCGCGCAGCGGCAGGTCGCCAGCCCCTTCCGCTTCTCCGGCGGCGCGGCTGAGTACCGGCACACGGGCGCGGCGCTGGGGGCGCACACAAGCGAGGTACTGCGCGCGGCCGGCTATAACGAGGCTGAGATCGAGGCGTTGCGGAGCGCCAACGCGATCGTCTAGGAGTACAGACATGCTCTTTCAACCCTTTAATCAACCTGCCCCCCGACTGGGCAACCAGTATGACACAGACCGCGTCCTGCGCGCCTACCTGAAGCGCCGCCTGCCGCTGGAGATGCTGACCGCGGTCGAGCCGGCGCTGCGCGAGATGGGCGAGTTGGCCGGCGGCGAACTGTACGACTTGCAACTGGCCGACCGGTTGAATGAGCCGGCGCTGACCCAGTGGGACGCCTGGGGCGAGCGCATTGACCGCATCGACGTGACGCCGCTCTGGCGGCGGGCCGAGCGGCTGGCGGCCGAGTTCGGCGTCGTCGGCGCGGCCTACGACCCGACCTATGGCCGCTTTGCCCGGCTCCACCAGTTCGCCCTGGCCTACCTGTTCCACCCCTCTACCGACGTGTACACTTGCCCGCTGGCCATGACCGACGGCGCGGCGCGCACATTGCTGCTCAGCCGCAACCAGCCGCTCATCGACCGCGCCGTGCCCCACCTGACCAGCCGCGACCCGGCCACGTTCTGGACGAGCGGCCAGTGGATGACCGAATCGACCGGCGGCTCCGACGTGGGCCGCTCCGAAACCGTCGCCTGCCGCGCCGGCGAGAACGAGTGGCGGCTCTATGGGCGCAAGTGGTTCACCTCGGCCACGACCTCCCAGATGGCGCTGACGTTGGCCCGGCCGGAGGGCAACGAGCCGGGCGGGCGCGGGCTGGCCCTCTTCTACCTGGAGTTGCGCGACGAGAACGGACGGCTGAACCACCTGACCGTCAACCGGCTGAAGGACAAGCTGGGCACACGCAAGGTGCCGACGGCGGAACTCATGCTCGATGGCGCCCCGGCCGTGCCCGTCATGGAACTGGGCAACGGCGTGCGCAACATCGTGCCCATGCTGCACCTGACGCGGACGTGGAACAGCGTAATGGCCGCGGCCACCATGCGGCGCGGCCTGGCCCTGACGCGAGACTATGCGCAGCGGCGCGAGGCGTTCGGCGCGCCCCTCGCCCGCCAGCCGCTCCACGTCGATACCCTGGCCTGGTTGCAGGCCGAGGCCGAGGCCGCCTTTCACCTCAGCTTCTTCCTGGTCGAACTCATCGGCCAGGACGAGGCGGGCGACATTGCCCGGGAGGAGGCCGACCTGCTGCGGCTGCTGACCTCGCTGGCCAAGCTGACAACCGGGCGGCAGGCGGTGGCCGTGGCGACTGAGGTGCTGGAGGCCCACGGCGGCGCGGGCTACGTCGAGGATACCGGCCTGCCCCTGCTGCTGCGCGACAGCCAGGTGTTGCCCATCTGGGAGGGGACGACCAACGTGCTGGCCCTCGACACGCTGCGGGCGCTGGCCCACGGCGACGAGGGGCTGATGGCGCTGGGGCGCAAGGTGACGGCCATCAGCCGCAAAACGCGCGACGCTGACCTGCTGGCCGCGGCCCAGGCGGCTGAAGTCGCCGTCCACCACGCCCTGCGCTGGGTTAGCGGCGTGGCGGCCAACCAGCCGGCCGCCAACCGGCCGGCGCTGGAGGCCGGCGCGCGCCGCTTCGCCCTGACGCTCGGCCGGGCGCTGGCGCTGGCGCTGCTGGTGGAGGCCGCCGAGTGGTCGCTGGCCCACGAGCGGGATGGACGGGCGCGGGCGGCGGCGCTACGCTTCGCCCAGACGCCGATTGACTGGCTGATCGACGTGCCGGCCGATGCGGTGGCCGTGCATGCGCTGGCGAACGACGAGGCGCTGCCGGTTGGTAGATCAAGATAAAGAAGAATCCGCAGATTACGCAGATCTTTTGACAGAAGGAGAAGGCCCATGTCGGAGCACTATAGTCTGGCCTCTGTTGAGGAGTTGGGGATCACGTTTGAAGTGGATCGGTTGGGGCCGGGGACGCGGCCGACGACCATGCGCCTGACCGATTTTCCAGATGATGAGGCGCGAGTGCTGTTTCACACCGATCCGGTGGAGGTGCGCCGGCGCATCGAGGAGGGGCGCGACTTGCCGTCGTTCGAGCTGGCCGGGCCGCGCCGGCAGCTGTTCTTCGACGGGGCCGGGCTACGGGCGGGCATCGTCACCTGCGGCGGCCTCTGTCCCGGCATCAACGACGTCATCCGGGCCATCGTCCTCAGCCTGCACTACCACTACGGCGTGGAGACCATCTACGGCTTTCGCTACGGCTACGAGGGGCTGAATCCTGCCTTCGGCCACGAGCCGGTGATGCTGACCCCGGCGCGCGTCGAGAACGTCGGCGAGTTGGGCGGCACAATGCTGGGCACGTCGCGCGGCAGCCAGGACATCGGCGTCATGGTCGATGCGCTGGTGGCGCGCGGCGTCAGCCTCCTGTTCACCATCGGCGGCGACGGGACGCAGCGCGGGGCCGGGGCCATCGCCGAGGAGATCATGCGGCGCGGGCTGTCCATCGCCGTCGTGGGCGTACCCAAGACTATCGACAACGACATCTCCTTCATCGAGCGCTCCTTTGGCTTCGTGACCGCCGCCTCCGAGGCGCGCCGCGCCATCGAGGGTGCCCACAGCGAGGCCCTTGCCGCCCGCAACGGCATCGGGCTGGTCAAGCTCATGGGGCGCGAGTCGGGTTTCATCGCCGCTTACTCCGCCCTGGCCGACAGCCAGGTTAACTTCTGCCTGGTTCCGGAAGTACCCTTCACGCTGGCGGCCTTCCTGCCAGCGCTGGCCGAGCGGCTGGCCGAGCGGGGCCACGCCGTCATCGCCGTGGCCGAGGGGGCCGGGCATGATCTGATGGCCCAGACCGGCGAGCGCGACGCCTCGGGCAACGTCAAGCTGGGCGACATCGGCCTCTACCTGCGCCAAGCCATCCTCACCTACTGCAAGGAAGTGGGCATGGAGGTATCGCTCAAGTACATCGACCCCAGCTACATCATCCGCAGCCTGCCGGCCAACGCCTATGACTCAGCCTACTGCCTGCTGCTGGGCTACAACGCCGTCCACGCCGCCATGAGCGGCCGGACGAACATGGTCGTCGGCTACTGGAACAACCAGTACACCCACGTGCCCATCCCCCTGGCCGTCCACCGGCGCAAGCAGATCGACCCGGAGGGGTGGTTGTGGAACAACGTGCTGCTGGCGACGGGGCAGCCGCGCACGATGGCTTGAAAGAGCAGGGGGGCAGGGGAGCGGGGGTGCAGGGGAGCGTAGCAGGCGGCAAGCTCACCGATAGAATTGCATTCCCTTTCTCCCCCGCTCCCCTGCCCCCCGGCTCCCCCGCGCCTCCACCACGTAGTTGCCTCCCCCATCATCCCGGCGTAGAAGAAAGGGAGCATGCGCCGCGGGGCGCGT
>NZ_JAYRVJ010000671.1:0-3902 GCF_041918635.1 Promineifilum sp. (SeqCode) | reverse complement strand
GATGGAACAACTCAAGCGCAACTTCCGGCCGGAGTTCCTGAACCGGCTCGACAGTGTCATCGTCTTCCGCCAGTTGCAACCGGAGGATATCCGCCAGATCGTGGACATCATCATCGGCGACGTGAACGAGCGGATGGACGAGCACTTCCTGACCCTGGAGGCGACGGACCCGGCCAAGGATTGGCTGGCCAAGCACGGCTACGACGCCGAGTACGGCGCGCGCCCGCTGCGCCGCCTGGTACAGCAGACGGTCGAGGACAAGCTGTCCGACGCCGTCCTCGCCGGCGAGTTCCAGGAAGGGGAGACGGTGATCATCGACGTGGCCCCGGATGCCGGGGGCAACGACGAGATCGTCCTGCGCCACCCGACGCCGGCGGAGAAGCCGGAGGAACTACTGCCGGCGATCTAATAATCCGCAGATTTGGCGGATTGCGCAGATTTAAAGAGAAGAAGGGGCCGGCTCACTGAGTAGTGAACCGGCCCCTTTGTTGTTGGTGGGTTGTGGAGTCCGCATCCTCAGATGCGGACGGCTGGTTTGACTCGTCCGCATCTGAGGATGCGGACTCTGCAAACTTAGTTGCGTTCGGTCATGTCCAGTTCGCGCATTGCCTCAATGTCGGCCAAGAGCGCATCCAACTCGCCCTCCTCGAATTCCAGAGGGCCAACCTCTTCGAGCGCCTTCAAGATCGCCCCGGCCGAACCGCATGGTCTGTAGGGCGATTTTGAAAATCTCCGAGTCTGGAGACCCCGGCGAGCACGGCTGCGGCGATTTTCAAAACCGCCCTACAAAAAATCGACGGATCGCTTCGCCTTCGGCTCAGCGAAGTGGCGCGCTCCGCTACCGCTCGCGCGCCGCCAGTGATCAGAGCGCATGAGATGGGGGCCGGCGCACCACCCGACAGCCGACATAGTTGCCACGGAAGTCAGGAAGGGCGTGGTCGCGGGCGGCCGCGCGCGCGAGGTCCTGATTGCCGTCCCACGAGCCGCCGCGCACCACGCGCCGCGCCCCACTGGCGTCAACGGCGTCATCGTCCGGATGATCATACTTGTTCCGGCACCACTCCCAGACGTTGCCGCCCAGGTCGTACAGCGCCAACGCCGGGCTGACCCCCTGCGGGAAGATGCCCACGGCCGAGGTGCGGCCGATCGCACCTTCGTTCGTGTTAGCCCTGGCGGCGTCCCACGTGTTTCCCCAGGGGTAGAAGCGGCCGTCGGGATAGCGGGCGGCCACTTCCCACTCGTATTCGTGGGGCAGGTCAATCTCCTCGCCCAACTTATCGCTCAGCCAGCGACAGAAGGCGACGGCCTGATACCAACTGATGCGCTCGCGCGGGTGGTTGGCGAACTGGAACGCCCCCTCGCTCAACTCTCGCAGGCCGTAGTGCCTCCCATACGCCTCCTCCTCGGCCGGCATACCGGCCCACCAGCGCGCGTCGGCGAAATCGGCGGCGCGAATGAAACAGTCGAACTGGGCGTAGGTCAGTGGGTAGCGGGCCAGTTGAAACGGCCGGGCGATGGTCACCTGCCGGCGCCCCGACTCATAGGCGTCTTTGTCGCCGCCGATGGTGTAGACGCCGGCGGGTACAATCTCGCCCCAGACGATGCCGGGCAGTAGGAAACTGCCGGGCAGGCGCAGGCCGCCTCGAACGATGACGCCCACGCCGGGGCGCGGGTCGCCCAGGCGGCCGAGGGCGACGCCGGCCAGGCCGCGGAGTTGGTTGGTCGCGGTTAGCTCTACGTCGGTGAGGAGAGCGGCCAGGCGGGCGGCCAGGGCGTCACAGGTGGGTTGGTCAGTGAAGTTCAGTTCCAGATAGGCGCTGGCGGCCAGTTCGGCGGCGGCCAGGGTGGACGCATCCCGTTCCGGCCGCGCGCTCAGTTGGTCGATCAGCTTCAGCGCCGCCGTGCGGTTGTCGATGCCCAGATAGCCGGGCGTCAGCAGGATCGTCTCGCGCCACCAGGAATCGGCCACGTGCCCCTCGTCCACCAGGAATCGGGCGATGGCCGCCGCGTCGGTCAGTTCGTGGGCCAGATAGGTGGCGCAGAGATACTCCTGAAAGGTCAGATGGATGAACTCGTAGACGCGATCCCGTTCGTTGAGCAGGCTGCCCCGCTCGGCCATGGCCTGCAAGAAGTCGCGCAGCGCCTGGTCGGCCTCGGCTTCCCCCCGCCGCCGCGCCACCCGCGGGCGCAGCCACGTCTTGAGCGCCGCCTCGCTCACCGTCCGCCCGGCCTTCTCCCCGGCCGACATCATGTGGTAGGCCAGCAGCGTCAGCAGTTCGCGCTTGTCTTCTTCGTTGCCGCCCCAATCCTCCAACTCGTGGCGCGCCTCCCCCTTGGTGTGGTGCGTCTCGGCCAGCAAGACGTGGACACAACTGCGGTAGAGCGCCGCCCGCTGCTCCGGCAGTTCCTTGTCGTTGTAGTGGACGATGGCGATGATCGTTACCAGCAGCGGCGTGTCGGCCAGCCGCCGCTCCTCACCGCGCGTCCGGCGGTGGGCCTCCAGCCGGGCGATCTCGGCCTGCAATTGGGCCGTCTCGCCCGGAGCTTCCACGGGGTCGTAGACGGCCCCGCACCAGCGCGCCGCCAGTTCGTTCACCTGCTCCGGCGTCATCGGCTGGACTTCGGCGCGGCGGAAGGTCGGCGGCAGCTTGCTCTCGCCGACGTAGGCCCGCGTGCGGCTGGTGACGACGATGCGGCCGATGTCGCCGATGTCGCTCAGGTTCTCCACGTCACCGCTGACGATCTGGCGGTGGCGCTCCTCCACGACCTCATCCAGCCCATCCAGCAGGAAAACGCACGCCTGGCCGCGCGTCAGCAGCCGCTCGAAGAAGTCCCGGGGCAGATGCAGCCCACCCAGTTGGCGGATCAAGGCGTGGCGCGCATAGGCCAGCAGCGTCCCGTATTCCGGGTCGCCGGACGTGTGGCGGCCTGTTCGATAGCGGTTGTAGTCGCCCAGCGAGACGTAGACCGGCAGCGGCAGCGGCGCGGGCAGTCCGAGCATCGTCTCGGCTTCGGCGGTCCGGCCGGTCAGGAGGGCGCGGGCCAGCGTGCTGGCGATGACGTAGAGGTAGGTCGTCTTGCCGCAGCCGGGCGCGCCGGTGATGATCAGCCGCGGGTTGTCGCGCAGCAGCGTGGCCATGTCCACCGGCTCGGCGCGGCCCTCTTCGGGGGCGGTCGGTTCAGCGGCGCGCCGGCCGCCGCGCTGCCCCATTTCCTCTCGCCGGTCGGGGTCGGGCACGGCGCCGAGCGAGACGTAGACCTTCTCCAGCGTGATCGGCGGCAGGTCACGCTCCTTCTTCTCGACGCCGCGCAACTGCGGCCGGCCATAGCGCCGCGCCATCCAGTCCAGGTAGCGCCGTAGCGCCTCGCGGAACGCCTCTTCGTCCCACAAGCGCTCGCCGGGGGTGTTCAGGTAGTGGCTGACGATGTGGAGCGTCGCCCCGCGGAAGTCACCCGACAGCACGTTCGCGGCGTCATGGATTTCGTCCCGGCCGACGTATTTGCCAATCCGCCACTGATAGATCGGCCGCCCGTTCCCCTCCTCTACTACCTTCCCCGTTTGCACCCCTACTGGCCGGTCTTTCATCGCCGCGACCAGCTCCTTCATCTCAGCCAGCAAATTCTGTTGCACGCCCAGCGATTGCTGTAACTGCCCGATCTGGATGATCCCTTGCAACTCGGACTCCTCGCCGGCCGCAGCCACGAACGCGGCTGCGAAGGCGCGCAGCCCGGTATCCAGATCGAGGTGGGGCAGCGTCTCGGCGTCGAAGCCGGCGGCGTCGAACAGGGTTTTCAGCCTGGCATGGTCGAGCGGTTCGCCGCTTAGGAGGCCCTCGATCTGCGTCCGGACAGCTTTGTAGTGGAAGAATTCGCTGAAGATGTCGTGGAGCAGGATTTCCTGT
>NZ_JAYRVJ010000670.1:0-12717 GCF_041918635.1 Promineifilum sp. (SeqCode) | reverse complement strand
GCCCGGCCGCGCGTGCTGTGCTCCTCCTCGCGGGTCACCATGAAGCTCGGGCACATCGTCCCCCTGATGCGCTGGCGGCAGATGCCCGCCCCATTGCACATCTCGATCGCCCGGATGAACCCGTTGGGGGTTGTGGTGGTAGTTGGTGTTGCTGGAATAGTTATGCGAATAATCGATGTATCATCCCCTTCGTAGTCGCTGAAATCGAGGCGCGGCCGGTCGGCGACCGTGGGGAGGGCGCGCAGCGAGTCGGTCATGGGCCGGCCATCGACGATGACGCCGGGGTTGAGCAGGTTGTGGGGATCGAAGAGGTGCTTCACCTGCCGGAACAGACCGTACAACTCCGGGCCGTAGAACGCCTCATTGAGCCAGGTGCGCGTGCGTCCGTCGCCGTGCTCGCTCGACAGCGCGCCGCCGTACCCTTTTATCAGGCCGGCGGCGAAGGCGGCGATGTCGGGCATCTTCGCCAGGTCGGCGGCGCTACGGGTGTTGAGCAGCGGACGAATGTGCAGACAGCCGGCGCTGGCGTGGGCATAGTACGAGATCGGCGTATCCAGCGCCGCGCAGTATGCCTCGATTTGGCGGACGTACTCCGGCAGGTGCTCTACCGGCACGGCCGCGTCCTCGATGAACGGCGCCGGCTTCATGTCCCCCTTGATCGACATGAGCAGGCCCAGCCCCACCTTGCGCACGCGCCAGATAGCCGACTGTTGGGCCGGCGTCAGCGCCAGGGTCAGCCCGGTTTCGCCCAGGCCCCGCACCGCGCGCAAGCGCTCCACCCCGGCGCGCACGGCCGCTTCGCTCTCGCCCTCGTACTCGATGATGAGCAGCGAGTGCGGCTGCCCTTCGACCACCGACGCCAGCAGCCGGGCGTACTCCGGCACATCGCGGCACAGGCGCAGGCTGAGTGTGTCGAGCAGTTCCACCGCTGATGGGTCGGTCTGCAGAATGGCCGGCACGGCCGACAGCGCCAGATAGAGATCGTCGAATTGTAGCAGCGCCAGACCGACGCAGGGCGGCAACGGAACCAGCCCCACCGTGATTTCGGTCATCACGGCCAGCGTCCCCTCCGAGCCGGCAATAAGGCGGGCTAGATTCGGCGCGCGTTCCGGCAGCAGCCGGTCAAGGTTGTAGCCGCCGCAACGCCGCCAGTGTCGCGGGGTGTCGGCGCGGATAGTGTGCTGGTTGTGGGTATTCGCCAGCATGGTTCGCAATTTGTTCGCTATACGAAAACCAGCCGCGCTGCCTTGCTCGTTCATGCCTGGGCCGAAAGTGGCCGACGTCCCATCGCTCAGCACGACTTTCGTCTCCAGCACGTGATCAGCCGTCATGCCGTAACGGATGGAGTGGCTGCCGGTGGCGTTGTTGGCGACCGCGCCGCCCAGGGTCGAGCGGTCGCTGCTGGCCGGATCGGGGCCAAACTGGAGGCCATGCGGCTGCAGGGCGGCGTTGAGATCATCCAGAACGACGCCCGGCTGCACGCGCGCCCACCGCTCTTCAGGATTGATGGCGACAATGGCATCGAGGTGGCGGGTGAAGTCGATGATCAGCGCTTCATTGACCGCCTGCCCCGCCAGACTGGTGCCGGCGGCGCGGGCCAGCACCGGCATGCCATAGGCTGCGGCCAGAGAGACGGCAGCCACCACATCGTCAGCCGTGCGCGGGATGAGCACGGCATGGGGCATGGCCTGGTAGAGGCTGGCGTCGGTGCTGTAGAGCGTCCGGGTGTAGGCGTCATCGCGCAGTTCGCCGGCCATTTCGCGCCGCGCCGCTGCCAGGAAGTCGGACAAACGCTCAGGAGTAGCCATCGCGCCGATGGTAGCCAATTATCGGCTCGCTGTGAAGGGCGTGGGCGCATGAGAATGAGCTGTCCATGAAGCCTAATTCCCCCGACCGGTCGCGGAACAGTATTTATCAATTAGTTCTGCTTATTATGGTTATTGACAAAAACACAGTCTAGAGTATACTAGTGATTGGCTCCCCCCCCAGAGGTGGTCAGTAAGACGCCCGTCTTGCTGCCACCTCATTTTTTTGTCTATACTCAGGCGCATGGACGCAACGAGCTCCCCCCAACTGGTGCAAACCGGCCCCGAGCGGTTCGAAGCCGGGCTGATCTATCGCTACCTTCAACCCGATGGGCCTGGCCCCTATCCGACTGTCGTCTTGCTACACGGCCGCTTTGGCGACGAGGATGTCATGTGGCTGTTCCGCCGCGTCATTCCACGCCCCTGGCTCGTCTTCGCGCCGCGCGCGCCGCTGGCCGAACCGGGCGGCGGCTTCTCCTGGCACACGCAACCCTATGGGCAGTGGCCCGACCTGGCCGCGTTTGACCCGGCGGTGGCGGCCCTGACGCGTTTCCTGGAGGCGCTGCCCCGGCTCTACAATGCCGACCCCGACCGGCTCTACCTGATCGGCTTCAGCCAGGGGGCGGCTGTCGCCTATGCTACCGCCCTGAGCCGGCCGGGCATCGCGCGCGCCATCGCCGGGCTGGTCGGCTTTGTGCCGCGCGCGCAACCGGAAACGATCGCCGGCCGGCTGAATGGCTTGCCGGTCTTCATGGCCGTGGGCGAGCAAGACCCCATCGTGCCCTACGCCGAGGCCCAACGGTCGGCCGAGGCGCTGCGGCACGCCAAGGCCGACCTGGAGTATCACGAATACCCGGCCGAGCACAAGATGACCGCGGCGGGCATCGACGATCTGCAAGCCTGGCTCCACGGCCAGCGGTAAGAACATACACAGATTTCACAGATTACACAGATCATCTAAATAATGGCACAATGGGAGCATGGCCGCCTGGTGGAATGAGTGGGCCGCCCGGCTGAACCGGTGGTTGCTGGGCGGGAGCGACGCGCGGATTGGTCTGCGCATGCGCTTGCCCATCCTCTGGCTGATCGCGCTGCTGACGGCTGTCTTGCTCCTCCCCGACCAGATTTGGACGTCGCTGCTTATTGGGCTGCTGGGTCTCATCCTGGTCGCCTTTTACTGGGCGCGCACGGTGGCCCGCGGGCTGTCGGCCGAGCGCCGGCTGCGCTATGGCTGGGTCTCCGTGGGCGACCGGCTGGAGGAGGAGTTTACGCTCCACAACCGTTCCGGCCTCCCGGCCCTGTGGGTGGAGGTGCGCGACGAGTCCGATGTGCCCGGCTATCAAGTTGGCGCGGTGCGGGCCGTCGGCGCGGTCGACCGGGTGCGTTGGCAGCAAGCGTCTGTATGCCGGCAGCGCGGCCAGTATCACCTCGGCCCGTGGGAACTGCGCAGCGGCGACCCGTTCGGCCTCTTCCACATCACCCGCCGCTATGACGAGCGGCAGGACATCATCATCCACCCGCCCATCCACAGCGCGCTGCCCATCCCCCTGCCGCCGGGACAGATAGACGGCCGGGCGCGGGTACGCGAGCGCACGCCTCAGGCCACGGCCAACGCGGCCACCGTGCGCGACTACCACTACCTCGATCCCTATCACTGGATCCACTGGCCGACTAGCGCCCGCCGCGACGCGCTCTACGTGCGCCAGTTCGAGCGCGACGCCGCCGGCGATCTGTGGCTGCTGCTCGATTGTCAGGCATCCGCGCAGTTGGGCAGGGACGCAGATAGTACGGAAGAGCATGCTGTGCTGCTGGCGGCGGCGCTGGCCGCCCGCGCGCTGGGCGACACGCGCGGCGTTGGGCTGGCAGCCTATGCCCGGCAGCCGCACGTAGTCCCGCCGGGGCTGGGCGAAGGGCAACAGTGGCGCGTGTTGCGCGCGCTGGCCCTCCTGCGGGCCGACGGAGAGGTCGATCTGGAGCGCGCCCTGCAAGAGTTGGGCGACACGGCCCGGCGCGGCTCGGCGGTGATGATCATCACGCCAACGGCTGACGCCGGCTGGCTGCCGCAGCTCGCCCGTCTGGCGCGACGCGGGATCGAAAGCCACGTCCTGCTGCTCGACCGGTCCAGCTTTGGCGGCGAGGGCCATCCGGAGGCGCTGCGCGAGGCCATTCACCTGCTCGGCTTTCGCGCCCAGGTGGTGCGGCGCGGCGAGGTGGGCCGGCCGCTGGTCGAGGAAGAGCACCGGGGATTTTGGGACTTCAAGGTTACCGGCACAGGCAAGGCGGTGGCCGTGCGACGGCCGACCGACACGTGATGAACGAGCACTGGATAGTCCGCGCCTACAACCGCTTCCGGCCGCGACAGGGGTGGCTGCCGCTCGTGTTGTTGGCCGGCGCGTTGGGCTGCCTGGCGTTCTCGGTGCTGGAGGTGGAGTGGGTTCCGCGCGACGGCGTGGTTGTCGCCACCATCGCGCTCGGCTTCCTGGCCGCCGCGTTGATGGCGCAGCGGCGCGGCCATCCGGCGTTGGCCTGGGCGGTGCTGCTCCTGGGCGGCGCGGCCCTGTCGGTTGTTCTGGTCGCGGAGCTTCTGCCACCCTGGCGCGTCGTCACGACCGGTTGGCCCGCGCTGCTCGACTTCTGGCAGAATCAGGCGGCGCTGTTCGCCGACCGCGTCGCCGGGTGGGCGCGAGCGGTGCGCTCCGGGGGACGCAGCACCGAGACCATCGTTTTCAGCCTCGGCCTGGCGCTGGCGGGGTGGCTGGTGGCCGCGTTCCTGGCCTGGAGCAGCTACCGGCTGCGGCAGCCTTACGTCGGGCTGACCCTGGTCGGGTTCGCTCTGGCCGTCAACACATTTTACGGCCAGGCGGGCCTATACTGGGCGGTTATCTTCTTCGGTCTGGCCGTCACCGCCGGGACATATCTTAACTATCTGTACCGCGAAGGGGAGTGGGAGCGAACGGGACTGGACTATTCGGACGAAGTGCGGCTCGATCTGCTCATCTACGCCGCCGGGGTTAGCCTGGGCATCATGTCGCTGGCGATGGCCCTGCCGTCGATCAACTTTCGCGCCATTGCCGAAGCGTTCCAGCGCCAGGAAGCCGTGGTCGAGGCGGAGCAAGGGTTGGCCCGCGCCTTCGCCGGCGTCCGGCAGCCGCGCACGGACGAGGGCGCAATCGGCGCGGGTGGGCTGCCGCGTTCCTTCTTGCTGGGCGGCGACCCCGGCCTGACCGAGACGGTCGTGATGACGGCCACGGTGCGCCCGGTTGACGATGAGGCCGGCTTGCCCAACCTGGCCGCCGTCCACTGGCGGTCGGTCAGCTACGACGTGTATACCGGCCGCGGCTGGTCGCGCTCGCCGGAGCGGGAGCAGGCCATTGCCCGCGAGCAACCCATCGCGCCGGAGGTGGACGCGCCCGGGCCAAACGTGCAGGCTGTGGAGCTGGTGCAGGAAGTCCACTGGCTGTACGACCGGCGCGCCACGCGCTATACCGTTGGCCGGCCGCTGGTCTTCAGCCACGACGTGTTTGCCCAATGGCGGGGCACGGCCGATCTGGTCGGCGTGCGGGGGCGGAACAACGCGCCCTTTGACTATGCCGCGCGCACGCGCGCGGTCGTCGCCGACCCGGCCGGCCTGCGCGCCGCCCGCCTCGAAGACGTTCCGCCGGAGATTCGCGCTCGCTACACCGCGCTGCCCTCCTCTGTGCCCGGTCGCGTCTACGATCTGGCACACGAGGCGGCGGGGCTGGCGGCAGGTACGGCCGCGCCCTCCGCCTACGACCAGGCCCGCGCCATCGAGATGTTTCTGCATCAATACCCCTACACGCTCGATCTACCTCCCCCGCCGGCCAATGTCGATATCGTCGACTATTTCCTGTTCGACCTCCAACGCGGCTTCTGCGACTACTACGCCTCGGCGATGGTAGTTATGGCGCGCGCCGTGGGATTGCCGGCGCGGTTGGGGGTGGGCTTTTTACAGCAGCCGGCCGACGCCGCGGGCGTCCAGACGGTGCGCCAGATCAACGCCCACTCCTGGGCGGAGGTGTACTTTGCCGGCTATGGCTGGGTGGAGTTCGAGCCAACCGCGCCCTTTGCCGCGCCCGCTGCCCCGGCCGATGAGTCGACCACTGCACCGGCTCCCGCGGCGACCTATGAACCGCCGGTAGGAACCGGCGTAGCCATCCCGCCCCGCGCGCCGCGGCGCGCGACGCCGTGGCTGTGGCTGGTCGGGGCGGCGGCGCTGGCGCTGGTGGCCTGGCGGCTGTGGGGGCGCAGGTTGGCAGCCCGCGCCGCGCCGCGCGCGCCGCTGGATGACGTGCAGGCCGCGTTTGCCCGGTTGGAGGAAGGCGCGGCGGCGCTTGGCTACGTCCACCGCCCCGGCCAGACGCCGGCCGAGTTCACCAGTGGCCTGCTCGGGCAACTTGACGCCCTCACCGACAGCGGAGACGAGGCGGCCATGCAGCCGGCCGTGGAGCGTTTGGGGCGGCTGTTTGCCGCGCGCCAATATGGGCGCGCGGCGTCGCCCACGGATGGCAGCCAGGCGCAGGCGGCCTGGCGCGATGTCCGGGGGCCGCTACGGCGGCTGGTGTGGCGGCGTCGCTTGCGCCGCGGCCAGAAGTAGCCGGAGCGCCGGCGCTCCATGTTAAGCGCGCGGGATCAGTATCCAGCAACATTTGCGATTGTCGCTAGAATAGAGAGGGAGGCCACCGCTTGCCGCGACAGGGCGCGCCTGGCCGGTCTGCATAGGGAGAACCATGAAACAGGACGATTTCGACATCCCGGAGGTGTTTCGCCGGGCGATGGAAGAAGCGGGCTGGCGAGGCGAGCAGGAAGAGGGGGGCGGGGGCAACCGGCCACCGCGTCGCCCCTTCCCATCGCCGCGCCGTTCGCCGCGCGTAAACCGGCTGGCCGTCATCGCGATCCTGGTTTTGCTCCTGCTCTTCAGCCTGGGCAGCATCGCCTCCTTCTACACTGACCTTCTGTGGTTCGACCACCTGGGCTTTCGGGCTATGTTCGTCAAACGGCTGACGGTGCGCGGCGTGGTGTTTGCCGGGGCCTTCGTCGTCGCGGCGGCGGTGCTGCTCGGCAACTGGCTGCTGGCCCGGCGGCGCGCCCTGGCCGAGGCGTCGCCCCTCAGCCCCCAGCTATTGCGCTCCGGCGGCGCGCGCGGGCTGATCATCGGCGCGGGGCTGGTGTTGGCCTTTCTGTTCGCGTCGGCGGCCGCCAGCCTATGGGAAGAGTTGCTGCTGCTGCTCAACGCGCAGTCGTTCGGCGTGACCGAGCCAATCTTTGGTCGCGACGTTGGCTTCTACGTCTTTCAGTTGCCCGTCTATGAGTTCGTCCGGGGCTGGCTGATAGCGCTACTGATCGTAGCGGTGGGCGGCCTGCTGCCGATCTATGCCGGCTCCAATCTGCTGGAGATGCAGCGCGGGACGTGGCGGCCGTTGACTTCCAATGCCCTACGCCGCCATCTGGCCGTGTTGGGTGGGCTGTTGCTACTCGTCTGGGCCGCCGGCTACGGGCTGGACATCTTCCGGCTGCTCTACTCGTCGCGCGGCGTGGCTTTCGGCGCCAGCTACACTGACTTGCGGGCCAACCTGTGGGCGCTGCGGCTGCAAATGGCCTTTATGACCCTGACCGCGTTGGCCGTCTTCGCCAACTACTTCCGTCCCAACGTGCGGCTACCGATCCTGACCGGCGCGCTGTGGCTGCTCAGCATCTTCGTCATTGGCGGTCTGCTGCCTGGCGTCTTCCAGCGCTACGTGGTGGAACCAAACGAGCTAACGCTAGAGACGCCCTATATCGAGCATAACATCGAGTTCACCCGGCGCGCCTTTGGGCTGGACCAGATTGAAACCATACCATTCGGTACGGTGCGTGACCTTTCGCCGGAGGACTTGCTGGAAAACGAGGAGGTGTTGCGCAACATCCGCCTGTGGGACTACCGCCCGTTGCAGCAGACTTACCAGCAGCTGCAAGGGCTGCGGCCCTATTACGAGATGGGCGAGATCGATATTGATCGCTATGAAATTGACGGGCAGCAGCGCCAGGTCATGCTGGCCGCGCGGGAGTTGAACAAGGACAAGCTACCTGCCCCCTCCTGGGTAAACCGCAACCTGGAGTTCACTCACGGCTACGGCATTGTCATGAATCCGGTCAACGAGGTGACGCCCGAGGGCCAGCCCAACTTCTTTATCAAGGACTTTCCGCCGCAGAGCCGCGTCTCGATTGAGGTCACCCAACCGGAGATCTATTACGGCGAACTGACTCGCGATACGGTCTACGTCGGCAGCAGCCGGGAGGAGTTCAACTATCCCAGCGGGGATGAGAACGTATACACCAGCTACACCGGCCGGGGCGGCGTGCTGCTGGACTCCTATCTCAAGCGACTGGCCTTCGCCATGCGCCAGAGCGATCCCAACGTGCTGCTGAGCGACGACATTACGGAAAGCACGCGCGTCCAGTACCGGCGCCAAATTCAGGATCGTGTCCGGGAGTTGACGCCCTTCCTGATGCTGGACGCCGATCCCTATCTGGTGGTCGATAGCGCGGGCCGGCTGATCTGGATACAGGACGCCTACACGATCAGCGACGACTACCCCTATTCGACGCCGGCGCGCATCACCACGCGCCCCACGGTGGCCGAGGCGACCCCGACCGGCACGACCCTGCCAGAGACGACGCGCACGCTGAACTACATTCGTAACTCGGTTAAGGTCACCATCGACGCCTACAACGGCACGGTCAACTACTACGTCACTGATCCCGACGATCCGATCATTCGCAGCTACTCCAGCGCTTTTCCCGGCGTCTTCCAACCTCTGGAGGAGATGCCGGCCGATCTGCGCGAGCATCTGCGCTATCCGGTCGATCTCTTCTGGGTTCAGGCGCGCCAGCATTTGACCTACCACATGAGCGACGTGCGCGCCTTCTACAATAAGGAGGATCTGTGGCAGATCCCGACCGAGGTGCTGAACAGTAGCCAGCAGGAGACGGAGCCCTATTACGTGACGCTGCCCCTGCCCGGCAGCCGCGAGCCGGAGTATCTGCTCATCCTGCCCCTCAGCCCGGCCACCAAGAACAACATGATCGCCTGGATGGCCGCGCGCAACGACCCCGGGCATTACGGCGAACTGATTGTCTATGAATTGCCGAAGCAGAACCTCATCTTCGGGCCGCTGCAAGTGGAGGGGCGCATCGACCAGGAGCCGAGCATCTCGCAGCAGTTTACGCTATGGGATCAGCGCGGCTCCAGCGTCATTCGCGGTAACCTGCTGGTGCTGCCCATTAACCAGAGCTTTCTCTACGTAGAGCCGATCTATCTGATCTCCGACGCCAGCGCGCTGCCGGAACTAAGGCGGATCGTGACGGCCAGTAATACCTCGGTGGCCATGGCTGAGACGCTGGATCGGTCGCTGGTGGCGCTGGCGAGCGGGACGCCGGCCGCATCCCCGGTGACCGGCGTTCTCCAGCCGGAGGCGGGAGAATCAGACGTGGGCGCGGCCGCCACGCCCGCGTCCGCCGCCACGCCGCTCGCCAATCCGACCACGCTGGACGAATTAGTTGCCGCGGCCAACGCCCATCTGGCGGCGGCCGAGCAGGCCCAGCGCCAGGGGGATTGGACGAGCTATGGGCAGGAGTTACAGGCGCTCCGGCAAACGCTGGCTCAACTGGCCGAGCTTACCGGGCAGAGTGAATAGTGGCTAGCCAGTTGCTTGACAAACAATAGGCGGTTGGCGTCACTCGGCGCCAACCGCCTGTTGCGTCTATCCAGAGATGTACTGTTAAGTGTGCCCTGCGACACACCACCTACCGGGTAACAAGGTATCATTGCAGTATGGGTTCAGTCCCAAAACTAACCGGTAATAATGTATCGATAGAGAGATGGTCATCGCGATGTTTCTCGCCCATCTGGTGGGCGACTATGTACTCCAATGGGATGCGCTGGCTCAGTGGAAGAGCCGAGAGTTGAAGGGTGTCATTGCCCACTGTGTTATTGTCCTGATCGTTACCGCGCTATTCGCTCTCCCTTTTGACCCGACCTGGTGGTCGGGCATTTTGTTTATCAGTGCCACTCACTTCGCCATCGACGCCTCGCAACTTTTCGCGCGCCGCCACATTGAACTTCCCATCCCCCCGCTCCTCCGTTTTATTGCCGACCAAATCATGCATACGCTGTTCATCCTGATAGCGCTGGTCTGGGGCGGTTATCTGACGTGGGGCAATCTGTGGGGCGGCATCGCCGATAGCATATACGAAGCGCCGATGCTCACGGCGCTGCTGGGCTATGCCTTCGTCACGATGCCGGCCTGGGTGCTGCTGAAGTTTGTCGTCTACGGGCTGGTGAAGGGGCAGCCGCCGGACTTTCCGGCCGGCCCCAATAAGTACGTCGGCATCACCGAGCGCCTCATCATCACCACGCTGGTGCTGTCCGGGCAGCTGTTGCTGGTGCCGCTGGTGGCGCTGCCGCGGCTGATCCTGGAGTGGCCGAAGGTTGTCAATGGCGGCGGCGACTCGGTCTACGTGGCCGAACTCGTGTCCAGCGTGGGGTTAGCCACTGTCGTTGGCTGGGGCATCAGCGCGCTTCCATTCTAGCCAGAGCGTCCCTCCCCCTCAGCCGCTCTCGCAGTTCCCCGACCTATTTGCCGGCCCTGCTCCGTCAGGCGGTTTCCTTGGCATCTGTTTCGCCTTCGCCTAGCAGCTTGCGGATGTCGGGCAAGGCCGCTTCCATGGCCGCCTCACCGGCGGCAATGATGTCGGCCGAGCGGTTGAAGCCGGAGAGCAACGTCACGCTCTGGGGCAATTGGGGGCGGATGAGCAGATCGGGCGGGAACTGCCGCAGCCGGTTCTCGGTCAAGGCGGCGATCATGACCATCAGCACGTGGTAGACCTCGTTCAGATAGAGAGGCGCGAAGGGCAGTTGCAGGCCCGGCTCGACCGGCTCCACGCCAGGCAAGTTCCGGCTGAAGGTGGGCAGCACGTCTACGGCGATAATCCGCTCCGCGCCCAGGCTGCGTGCCACGTCTACCGGCACATTGTCCAGCACGCCGCCATCAACCAGCCGGTAATCGCCCAACTCGGTCGGCATGAAGACGCCGGGCACGGAGATGGTGGCGCGGACGGCGTCGAGGACTGAGCCGCCCTGCAAGACCACTTCGCGACCGGTGCGCAGATCGACCGAGACCATGGCCAGCGGCAGGCGCAGGTCGGCGAAGGTCAGGTCTTCGCCGAGCAAGTCGGCCATGAAGTTATAGATGCGCCGGCCGCGCACACTGAGGCCGGCGGCGGTGATGCTGACGTCGACCAGGCGAATCTGTTCCGTCACGTGGCTCAGGCGGTTGATTTCGGCCTCGACTTTGGCCAGCGGCACGTCGGCGGCGTAAAGCGCGCCCACCAGACCGCCCATACTCGTGCCGGCCACACAATCGACCTGGATGTTCTCGCGTTGGAGGACGCGCAGCACGCCAATGTGGGCCAGGCCGCGCGCGCCGCCGCCGCCCAGCACCAGCCCAACGCGCGGGCGCGCGCTCCCGGTTGTCTCGTTCGTCACCGTGTCACACTCCGTGCTCAGGAAGAGGGATTATCCGCAGATTGGGCAGATTGAGCAGATTTCTTGGACCAGCATTGACGTAACTTCGACCGCGTGCGGCTGAGCTAGCCGCCCGCCGGCCGTTTGAAGACGCACAGGAAAGACCGCCGCCAGCTATAAGTGCTGGGCGGGTAGATGTTGCCGATGTCACCGTTGGCGCCCACTTTCTCGACCGGCTCCACGCTGACCAGTTCCCACCCATCCTGACCACACACGTTCAGCCATGCTTCGAGCGTCAGCGGGTCATATTTGGGCAGTTCCTTCCAACTGCGCTCCGGATACTCCTGCTGGAGGTAGTTGATGGCGACTTCGTCTTCCTTGTCGGCGGCGAAGACGCGGACGAGGTATTGCCATTGGGTCATGCCGGCCAGTATCCGCCAATTGTGGTTGTGTGTCCAGCGGCAACGCTCAGACCTGACAGGCGGGCGGCCATGAGTGCTCTCGCAGGAGCGAAACCTGTTGCCGCCTACCTGTCAGGTCTCAAGTCTCGGTATCAACTCGCCCAGGTTGCGCACCACGTAGGTCGGCCGGATGTCGGACGCAGCCAACATCGCCTCGTCGGTCGCGCCCGTCAGGGCCAGCGCCCCGGCCATGCCCGCGTTCAGCCCTAGCAGCACGTCAGTCTCCAGGCGGTCGCCGGTCATCAGGCAGCGCTCCGGCGGCAGGCCGAGCCGGCTGAGAATGGCCTCGGCCATGTAGCGCGAGGGCTTGCCCACGACCGCCTCCACCGGCGTGCTCGTCGCGGCCTCGATGGCAGCGATCATGGCCGCGGCGTCGGGCTGGCCGCCATCGGGCGTCGGGCAAAAGCGGTCGGCGTTGGTGGCGAAGAAGCGCGCCCCGGCCCGAATGGCGTCGAAGGCGATTTGCAACTTGCGGTAATCGAAGGTGCGGTCGAAGCTGGCGATGACCGCGTCGGCGCGTGCGTCGTCGGCCAGCCGGAAGCCGGCCGCGGCCAGCTCCCGGCGCAACGATTCCTCGCCGACGACGAACAGCCGCGCCCTCGGCATGCGTCGCGCCAGAAAGTCGGCCATGACCAGGGAGGAGTTCACCACGTCCTCGGGTGGCGTGGGCAGGCCGAGCGCGGTTAGACGTCCCGCGTACGCCTGCCGGGTGTGTGTCGGGTTGTTGGACAGGAAGACGGTGCGTTTGCCGAGGGCGCGCAGGTAGGTAATCGTCTCGCCGGCCGCCGGCAGCAGCGCGTCCCCCAGGTAAACCGTGCCGTCCAGGTCGAAGATGTAGGCATCGTAGAAGTGGTTGGGCAGTGGGTAGGCAGACGACAAGGGGTATACTCCCACGAATTAGGAATTAGGAATTACGAATTAGGAATCG
>NZ_JAYRVJ010000669.1:0-10109 GCF_041918635.1 Promineifilum sp. (SeqCode) | reverse complement strand
CGAAAAGATCATAGCGCTTCAGACGCTCCACGCCGAGATGCGCGCCTGCCGGCTATGTCTGGAGGCGGGCTACCCGATCACGCCGACGCCCATCTTTCGCGGCGGGCCGGAGGCGCGGGCCATGCTCATCGGCCAGGCGCCGGGCATCACCGAGCCGGTCGCCGGGCGGCCGTTCAATGCCGGCAGTGGCCGGCGTCTGTTCAAGTGGCTGGCCGAGGCGGGTTGGGACGAAGAGGAGTTCCGCGAGCGGGTCTACATGACCGCCGTCAACAAGTGCTATCCCGGCCCCAACGTTGGCGGCAAGGGCGACCGCGTGCCCAGCCGGGCCGAGCAGGCGCTTTGCCGCCCTTTCCTGGAACGAGAGATTCGGCTCATCAACCCGCGGCTGATGATCCTGGTCGGCGGGTTGGCGATCAAGCTGCTCTACCCGACCGGCGCGCGGCTGGACGAGATCGTCGGCACGGCGGCCTACTTCCCGCCGGAGGCGCTGGCGGCCGACCCGCTTAACTTCGACCTTTCTCAAGCAGAGACCATCACGACGCTTGAGGATCTGCAAAGTCATTTAACGCAAGGACGCGAAGACGCAAAGGGGACATTCGGTTCTTTCTTTGCGTCTTCGCGTCCTTGCGATGATCCACCGCAGGGGCGTTTCGTCGTTCCCCTCCCGCACCCTTCCGGGGCCAGTTTGTGGCCCAACCGGCCGGAGAATCAGGCGCTCATCAGCCGGGCCATGGCTCTCCTGCGCCACATCCGCTGTAACGATTTATTCTGACGGCGGCGGAAATAGCCCCGCCTCCAGCGGCGCTTGCTCCGGCAGGGCCGGCGCGCTGAAGTAGCTGTCCAGGCTGAGAGCCAGCATGTTGTCGATCAGCGCGATCAACTGCGCGTTCAGTCCTTCGTGCTCCTCGCCCAGCTTACCCAGGTTCCAGATGGCTGCCCCTTTCACCTGGGGGTACGCGCCATAAAGTCGCGCCGCCCAGCTGATATGCTCCATCGCCAACGGTTCCGACGGGATGTGGTCATAGGTCCAGCCCCACTCGGTGATGAGCACCGTCGGCCGGGGTATGCCGTGCGCATCGGCCACGCGGAACAGGTCGAGGAAGCGACCCACCTTGTGGGGGTAATCGTCGCCGATGTCCTCGGCCAGATAACTATACTCGTGCAGGGCGATGGCTAACTGGTCGGGGTGCTCGCCGATCAGCCGCAGCAACTCCAGCATCGCCGGCGACTCCCAATCGCTCGGCTCCGGCTCGCCCGAGGCCCAGCCGAAGGCGGCCCACTTATAGCCGTCGCGCAGCGCCAGTTGCGCCGTGCGTAACGAGAACTGCGCCAGCCACTCGGAGCGGGTCTTGTCCAGTTCGTTCATGGTCTCGAGCCAGACCAGGCTCGGGTCCAGTTCCGGCGGCCAGATCGCCTTCTCCAGTTCCCAATACGCCTCAGCCGCCAGCACCGGGTCGAGGTTGTAGTCGGGCACGTCGTACTCGGTCGAGCGATAGACCAACGTGTGGGGCACACCGCTGGTCTTCATCAGCTCTTGCGCCTTGTAGAGCGGCTCAGCGTTATCAACGCTCTTCAGAAAGAAGGGGACGCCCTCGGCGTCAAGGCGCTGCATATAGCCGTCAAGTTGGTCGGCCTCTTCCAGGAAGGTGACGTGGAAGCCGATCTTGTTGTAGGCCAACTCTTGTCCCTGAGCGGCGAGTTCGGCGCCGGCGGCGGCGAAATCCACCACGTTGATTGGGGTCGGCGAGGGTGCGGGGCCGAGCGCCTCCGCGGGCGGAGCTGTGGGCGAGGGCGGGATAGTGGTCGTGGCGGTCGGCTCCGGCGTGGGCAGGGGCAATGCCGTCTCGGTGGGCGGTGCTTGCGCGATCGCGGCGGGATCGGCCGGCCCGCCAATATAGGGCATGTAGACCGCGCCCGTCCCGCCGGCAGCGCTCGTCGCGTCCGTCGCGGCCGGCGTCGTACTAGCCGCCGGCTGCTCGCCGGGCGCGGGGTAGCCTTCCGGCGTCTGCGCTTCAGTTGCTTCGGCCGCGGGCGGATAGGCCGCGGTTGTCTCGGTCACGGCCGTTGTCGGCGGCTCGGGGAAGGTGGGGGTCGCCGCTGCGCCGCCGGGCGCCGGAGCGCCCCCGCAGGCGGCCAACAGAAGGATCGCCAATAGCGCCACACCAAGTCGCGCCGACATCCGGTACATGTTACTAGGTTGCATCATCACTCTCCGCGGTCTTTGACCGCTGAGTCATCTTACTCGCCGAATAGGAGGCCGCAAACCCCCACTCATACCTGGCTCATGGGCTCGCCGGCGTTCCGCGGCCTAAACAGTGGAGCGCACGGCGTGTGCGCTGTGGGGCAGACACGCCGGTCTGCCCCTACTTATTTGGTGAATCTCCCAATAGACCGCGCTACGCAGCCAGCAAGAAGCGCAGCGGTATGTGCACGCGCTCCTGCCAATCCTTCTCAAAATGGCGCGCGCCAGGGAAGGGCAGGGTCAACCAGTCCCGGCCGCGCGTGTAGCCCGCCGCGGCCATCGCGCCATCGACCTCCGCCTGTATGGGCGCATAGAGCGCGTCGAGCGTCTCCGTGCCGTGGTCGAAGTAGAGCCGGTGCGTGCCCGGCGGCGGCAATGTGTCGCGCAGGTAGGGCGCGATCACACCCTCCACCGCCGGCCAGTGGGTAGACACGCAGGCCGCGCTGCCGAACACCTCCGGGTATTCGCACAGGGCGTAGAGCGAGATCAGCCCGCCCATGCTCGAGCCCATGATGAACGTGTCGTCGCGCCCGGGCCGCGTGCGGTAGGTCAAGTCGATGAACGGCTTGAGCTCGCGCACCAGGTAAGCCAGATAGGCATCGGACTGTGGCATTCCACCCATACCAGCCGTGACCAGCGTCCGGGCGCGCTCCGACAGGTAGTGAAACGGCCGCGCCGGACGATAGTCCATCAGGCGCAGGGGCTCGACGTTCCACACACCGACGAGGATGGCCGGCCGCGCCTCGCCGGCCATGACCAGCCGCAGCAAAGCATGTTGTACTTCCCAGGCCACACCGAAGGCGCAATCTTTGGGATCAAAACAGTTCTGTCCATCATGCAGGTAAAGAACCGGATAGCGCCGCGCCGGCTCTGCGTTGTAGTCGGGCGGCAGCCAGACGTCAACGTGGCGGGGCATTACCAGCCGAGAGGGAAAAGCTTCGTGTCTGATCATCTATCTCTTCTCAAACAAGCAAGAGTTCCATAAGCAGTCCCCGATTGTATCCGACCGAAGGCTATCAACAGATTACACTGCCGGCCGAGTTCTGCTATGATAGAGGTACACCATGCGCGGCCATGCCCAGGCGCGCGCCGTCGCCGGGGCCGCCCACTTACCTGATCAATCAGACGCTCCATCTTACCCTTTAGTTCCGCCGGGTAGTGGGGGCTATCTGAGGAGAAACCATGAGAAAGCTGAACCGTGGAGTCGCCGTCGTCGGGACGGGCATGAGTAAGTTCGGATCATATCCAGACAAGACCAGTCGCGATCTATTCGTCGAGGCCTATCAAGACATGCGCGCCTCGGTCGATAAGGGAGTTGACCCGGCCGACATTGAGGCCGTCTACATCGGCAATTACAGCAGCGACCTGTTCGAAGGGCAGGGCCACACCGCGCCGATCATGGCCGACTGGGTGGGGTTAGCCCCGCGCGCCGCGACGCGCGTCGAGGACGCCTGCGCCAGCAGCGGCGTCGCCCTGCGTCAGGGCATCCTGGCTATCGCCTCTGGCGCGGCCGACGTGGTACTCGTTGGCGGCATCGAGAAGATGAGTAACCTGCCCATCGCCGGCGTCACCGACACGCTGGCGACGGCCGGCGACGTGCTGTTCGAGATACCGGCTGGCTTCACCTTCCCCGGCTTTTACGCCGCCATCGCCACGGCCTACATGCACCGCTACGGCGCGTCGGCCGACGCCCTGCTGCGCGTGGGCATCAAGAACCATGACAACGGCGCGCTCAACCCCAAGGCTCAATTCCAGGCCCGCATCGCCGACCTGATGGCCGGACGGATCGCCAAGGCCCAGCAGAAGGGGCTGCCCGTGCCCGGCTGGCAGACCGATATGGATTTCCTGCACGACGACGGCGCTAACCCCTACATCGCCTGGCCGCTGCGGCTGTTTGACTGCTCGCCCGTCACCGATGGCGCTTCGGCTGTTCTGCTCGTCGGCGAAGAGTTGGCCAAACGTTTCAGCGACGATCCGCTCTACGTTATCGGCACGGGCCAGGCCAGCGACGCCGTCGCGCTGCATGACCGGGCCGAGATGACCACCCTGCGCGCCGCCCGTGTGGCCGCCCAGGAGGCGTATGACATGGCCGGGGTGACGCCGGCCGACGTGAAGATCGCCGAAGTCCACGACTGCTTCACCATCGCCGAGATCGTCGCCACCGAAGACCTGGGCTTCTTCGCGCCGGGCACGGGGCACGAGGCGGCCGAGGAGGGGCTGACTGCCCGCCACGGCCCCAAGCCGGTCAACACCTCGGGTGGGCTGAAGTCGAAGGGACACCCAGTAGGCGCGTCGGGCGCGGCCCAGGTGGTCGAGGTGTGGAAGCAGATGCGCGGCGCGGCCGGCGACCGGCAGGTAGACCGCGACGTCGACCTGGCACTGACCCACAACGTTGGCGGCACGGGGCAGACGTGTGTGGTTCATATTTATGAGCGGCGGTGATCGGTAAGCAGTAAGCGGTAAGCAGTGGTCTGTCGTCTGTTGTCAGTAAGAGGTGAGCCACGATGGAGAATAAGACAGCAGTGGAGCGGCCGTTCACGGCGGCGTCTTTTCAGGCGTATTTGAATGAGGGCAAGCTGATGGGGTCGCGCAATCGGGCGACGGGTGAGGTCTTCACGCCGCCGCGGCCGATCGACCCCGGCACGCAGGGCGAGGAGATGGAGTGGGTCGAGCTGTCGGGGCGGGGGACGCTGGTGGCCTTCACATCGGTCTACATTGGCCCATCGGCGATGGTCGCGGCCGGCTACGACCGGACGAAACCCTACGTGGCCGGGATCGTCGCTCTGGAGGAAGGGCCGCGCATCAGCGCCCAAATCCTGGGCGTGGACGCCAAGCAACCCGATCTGGCCTGGATCGGCCAACCCTTGCGGGCAACGTTTATCGAGCGCGGCGAGGGGGAGAAGCAGCGGGCGTATCTGGCGTTTGAGCCGGTAGAGTAAAGCGATTTGGCAAAGCGCTTGCGTTGAAAGGGCAGCGCGCCAATGGCGCTGCCTCTGCTTCTACAGATGTGGTTGGCAATTAGCGAAGCGAATTCTTCCGTGCTACCCACCGGGAACAATCTCGGCTTGCCACTCTACTTGCTCAACCATGCGGACACGCCGCCGCATTTGGATGTACACTCTTTCGCTTTCTGTTGGCAACGGTGCAGTAGCTGCTATAGCTCTATTCGCCTCATTGAAATCCTCATCCTCTGCATCCAAGAAAACGAGAACTGCTCTGTCAGGCAAGTTGTCTAGGATTTCGGGGTGCTCAAACACGTATTGATTGAACTGCTCGCTGAGTTCCAACACCTTGTCAGCAACCTCGTTTGGACTTATTTTCGCTTCCATTGCCTATACCGTTCTATGTAAAAACTATAGTTGACGCGCAACTCACGGAGCGCGAAGTTAAAAGCGTCTTCGTTCGAGGCAAAAGCCATAGGCGGCGTCTTGATTTGCGAACCATCGGGTCGTAAGTCATCACGATGGACGAATCGGTGAGCATTGTCATAGCGCGCGATCGGCGCCCATTGTTCGTCCAGATACGCTTCCAACTGAACCACAAAACGTAGAATTCGACCGCGACTCTTAGTATACTGCACCCGCAACGCCGCTTCATCCGGGAGTGCTATGAAGAACTCGCGCTGCTCCATCATGTAACCATGTTATCACGGTATGCTGCTTGGCCAAAGTTGGTAGCCGCTAAGGTATTTTATTTCGTAACGATCAGGAGACGATCCCCTGCTATACTGCTCCTATGAATGCGCGATGGCGGGTGTTGCTGGCGTGGGTTGGCGCTGTATTGGGGCCGCTGTTGGGGTTGGCCGCGTTGGCCTTGTTGCTGGGCGAACAAGCTATCGCTTCTCAACCGCTCCCTGACCGGATCAGCAGCGCCACCTATATCCTCGCCGGCGTAGTGATGGCTCTCGTTGGGGCGTTCCTGGCGCTCAGAAAGGCCGATAATGGTGTCAGCTGGATCACGCTGGGCGCCGGCCTGTCGCTCACCGTGGCCGCCTTCGCCGAGCGATACGCCAACCGGGCCGGACTGCCGCCTGATGTGACGCTGCCGGGCGGCATGTTGGCGCTGTGGCTCATCCAGTGGATGTGGCTGCTGCCCTATGGGGGATTGCTTCTGCTGCTTCTGTTCTATCCGACCGGCCGACTACTATCGCCGCGCTGGCGGTGGGTGCTCGGCCTCATCGTCCTGGCCTATGCGGCGCTGGCCGTCTGGCTGGGGTTCGGCGAAACGCTGGACGCCGGGGTAGAGGGCGGCGTCAAGATTCCCAACCCCGTCGGTTTTCTGCCGGCGTTTCACGAGTCTTCGAGTGCCTTCTTGTTGATCGCCCTGTTCGCGTCCCTGGTCATCGCCCTCACGGCGTTGGGTCTGCGCTTCCACCGCGCTCGCGGCGTGGAGCGCGCCCAGATGAAGTGGCTGGTGTTCGCCGGCGCGATCTTCATCCTGGTAGCCTTTCCGGCCGAGTTGTTGGGCGTCCCCGGTGGCGGCGTGCTGGTCAATGGGGTCTCATTGGGCATCCCCCTGGCTATCGCCATCGCCATCCTCCGCTATCGCCTCTTCGATATCGACGTTATCATCCGCCGCACGACCAGCTATGCCGTCATCACCGGTCTGCTGGCCCTCGTCTACTTCGGTAGCGTGGTGGCCTTCCAGAGCCTCTTCGGCCAGCTCATCGACGACGAGTCAACCGTCGCCGTCGTCCTCTCCACACTGCTCATCGCCGCGCTCTTTCTGCCCGTTCGCCGTCGCGTGCAGGACGCCATCGACCGGCGTTACAACCGCATGCGCTATGACGCCGAGAAGACGCTGGAACGCTTCGCCGCTGCCGCCCGCGACGAGACAGACCTCGACGCGCTGACGGCTGAACTGCTGCGGGTGATTCAGGAGACGATGCAGCCGGAGCATGTAACTATTTGGCTACGTGACGCTGGCTCTACAGGGGGGATAAACCGCGGTTTATCGGCTTGGGAAGAATAACGCTTTATCAAGGAGTGGGTTGGCCGGGGTCCCGTTGTTGGCGGACGCACCTGGAAGCGTGAAGACCTTTATGACCGCTAAATTCCTGGTTGACACCTTATTGCCCTAGAGAGCTACCAGCGAATTATGTCTGTCATACTGACGGCACTCCCGTTTCTAATTTGCTCATACTTATTCCTCTCAACCGCAATAACGGGTAGCGTCACCCCATACATCTCCCGCGCCACGGCTGCGCCCAAGGCCAGGATCGCATCCGGCTCGGCCAGGACGATGGCCGCCGGGGCTGTGCCCAACCGCGCTGCTTCCAGCAGGATGCTGCTGGCGCTGCTGCTGCCCTTGCCCACCGGCATCACCAGCACCCGACCCGCCACGTTGGCCCCCCACTGCGGGTGGCGCTGGTCGATGATGTTCCCGGTCGTCGGGTCCAACCCGCCCCACAAGCTCAGCGGCTCGTCCAGCACCAGGGCCGGGCCGGTTGCCGCTCCACTTACGAGAACGCGGTTGTTGGCAGAATGCGGGGGAGGCAGGGGCCCGATAGGAGTCGGGGGGCTGGGGTGCAGGGGAGAAAGAACCGTGTGCTGAGAAACGCTTTGCTCCCCTGCACCCCGGCTCCCCCGCTCCCCCGCCCAAAGGGACTCATCTCTCCAAACTGTCCCCAACGCCCCCGACCTCACGCATTCCTCCAGGCTACCATAGACCACCTGCAAGCCGATGTTGCCGGGCGAGTAGTGGGCGAACTTGCCGGAGTTGGTCATCAGCACGCCGCCCCGCGCCCGCACGATGGGCGTGACCACCACGCACGTATCGACGATCACCTGCACCCCAACCGCCCGCAGCCGCGCCAGCCAGCCGCGCGCCTGCAACGCCGCCAGCGCCAGCCGGTGGGTGCAGACGATGAACTCCACGGCCGGCCGCGGCGGGTGCGCTTCCACCAGCGGCAGCAGCCGGGCGAACTCGTCCAGCGAGAAGTGCGGGCTGCCCAGCGCGACGACGTGGATGGGGCCGTCGGGCGCGGTCGAGAGGACTCCCAGCGTCCCCCTCAGATCGTCGAGCGTGACATCGATAATGGATTCTGGGGCGTAGCCCTGGAAAGCGGCTTCGAGCGTCGGCGCTTCGGGCGTCACGCCGACGGCATGGAACAGCGCCACCCCACCCGACGAGGCCGCCGCCGCGCCCAGGGCCTTGAGCTGGTCTTCGGTCGTCTCCCGCGGCAGGCCCGCGATGACCGGGATTTTCGTCCCTGTTTGCGCCCCCAGCCAGTAGCCCAGCACGGGGAAGAGTACGTCCTCGCGCAGTAGCCGCACCGGGACGCCGACCAGCTGAAAGAGCAGTTGGCCGCGTCGGTTCTCCGCCCGATGCAACCCCACGTCGGGCGCGCGCCCCGTCAGGGCACAGCAGATGTCGATGAAGTCGCCGTAGCGGTTGGTGCGAGCGCCCAGCACGGAGTTGGCGAAGACGATGGCGTTGCTCTCCGCCCAGGCGATCTGCGCGCCGAGTGGGGGGCGGTGCATGGCCTGGTAAGGCGCGCAGGTGAACGTCGGCCGGCAGCCCATCGCCTCGTAGGCGCGCATCATACGTGTCGCCCACTGACCCACTTGCTCCGTCCCTTGAAAGACCTCCGGGTGCAACAGGTCCATCGCCCCAACGTTGAGCGTCGTCGGCACGACCACCCGCGCCCCTCCGGCGGCCAGCCGTTCGGCGAACTCCAGGCCGGAGTAGCCGTGGTAGAGGCAGCCGTCAATGTGGGCCGACTCGATGTCGAGCAGGCGCGTCGCCCCATAGACGCCGGCCATTGTCGTCAGGATGCGCATCGCCATCTGCGCCGCCGCGCCCATCTGGCCCGCCAGCATCGCCTCGTCGCGCGCGCTCAACTCTAACCGATCGTTACTCATGAGACTTAGGTTTTTGCAGAGTTCGTCTGATAATCTGTGAAATCTGCGGATTCTTTAGCTCTTCCGCCCCCACTTGCTCAGAAAGTGTCGCCTGATCTGTTCGGGGGTCAACTGCGCCCGCGCCAGCGAACCGGCTTTGGCCAACTGCTCGGCCGTGATCTGCGTCTGGCGCAAATCGACATCGCTGAAATCGACATCGAGAACGTTGGCCTCGCGCAAATCGGCGCGCCACAGCACCGCCCCGGCGCAGCGGGCCCGGCTCATGTCCGCGCCGACGAGTTTGGCGTCTTGCAGAATGGCCTTCTCCAGCTTCGTTCCCCACAACAGCGCCTCGCTCAGATCCGCGCCGCTGAGGACGGCCAGGCGAAAGTCGGCGTCGCTGAGGCGCGAACCGCGCAGGTCGGCCTCGGTCAGATTAGCCAGGCGCGCGTCGGCCGAGCGCATATCTACCCACAGCAGGCTGACCCGGCGCATGTCCGCTTCGCGCAGAATCGCCTGGTCGAGACGCGCCCGGCGCAGATCGGCGTCGGTCAGATTGGTCGAAACGAGACAGGCCCGCGACAGGGTGGCGTCGCTCAGCACGGCGCGGCCCAAATTGGCGCAGCTGAGGTCGGCGTCGGCCAGATAGACTCCGCGCAAGGACGCGCCGGTCAGATCGAGGCCGACCAGTGAAATGCCCGCCAGATTCGCATCGGATAGATCTTTGCCCTCGCCCAGAAGATCTAGCACCTCCGGGCGCGACAACCGATCCCCCGTCCCTTCTCGGTTCGCCACACCTCCTCTCCCCGTGGCCGCTCCGGCTCAGCCGGCTGGAGGCGGCCCCATCAGCCCCAGCTTGTCGCCCATGGCGGACGGTGGAGCCACTCTCTAGGATAGCCGATTTCTCACTGAAAGTCATTAGTAGGGGCTAGGGGATAGGGACTAGGGACTAGGGATTAGGGACTAGAGATCAAGAGGTGATATTGGAGGGGGTGCTGAGTTGGGTATCGCCGGCGGCCGGTTGT
>NZ_JAYRVJ010000668.1:0-2589 GCF_041918635.1 Promineifilum sp. (SeqCode) | reverse complement strand
TGCGCTTCACCCCGGCGCAACTGGGCGCGAATACGCAGGGAACGCTGGCGCTGTGGCTCGATGGCTCCGACGTGGGGCTGGCGGCGGCCGGCGAGAAGATCGACGCCCTCGCTTTCTCCGAGGACGGCCGGCTGCTGGTCAGTCTGACCGGCTCTGGCGTCGTGCCGAAGCATCTGGGCGGCACGGTGGCCGTCCGCGATGAGGACTTGATCGAGTTCGTGCCCACGCAGATGGGGCCGAATACACTGGGGACGTGGCTGATGCGTCTGGATGGCTCGCTGCTGCCCAAGATGGGCGCGGAAGACGTGCGCGGGGCGTTCCTGCCCCTGGTCGACGACTACAACACGCCGCCGCATTCAGCGTACAACTACCTCGTGACGGTGGAGAACGACTACACCTTCCGGGCGTGCTGCTACAGCAACGTGACCGCCAAGGCCGGCGACATCATCCACGCCCGGCTCCATTTCTACTTTGACAACATGGACGAACTGGATATGTCCATCATCCTGCGGGCGGCCGACCTGCACTTCCCGCGCAAGATCACCGGCTATGCCGATGGGCCGGGCTGGAATTAGGGGCCAGGGAATAGGGGCTAGGGCATAGGGAAGAGCGGCGGGCGGAGGGGCCCGCCGCTCCTGGTTTGTAGCGCGGGATGGTATCCCGCGTTTGGGGGCGAAGCGGCGGGTTGCCAACCCGCGCGACAAGGGCGGTTATGGTCGGCGTTCCAGTGAAGACATAACTTTTTGTGGTGTTATTCGGGGGGGTGGCCGATCTATACTGAGGGTATCGAGTCGCCAGACCGCTGAGGTTTGCCGCAACCCCCCGTAGGTCTGGGAAGGAGCCAATCTCATGTACCGCAAGCTCATCGTATTGACCGTTCTCCTGCTGGCGCTGGTCGCCGGCGGGAGCGCCTGGGCCGCTCCGGCGGCGCAGACGGAAGCGCCCGAAGCCGCCGGGGCGTTCCTGCCCGGCGATGAACCCAATGATACCTTCGCCACCGCCACACCGATCAACTATTACCACGAAGGGTATCTGATGACGCCTACCGACGTGGACTTCCTGCGTGTGGAGTTCGATCACGCGGTTCTTTTGGACGGGGTGCGACTCTACGTGCCGATGACGACCTGGCAGCCGGAGCCGAAGTTGCGCGTGGAGCTGTCGCTCTACAACGGCGCGCAGACCTTGCTGGCCCAGGATGCAGATTGCGTCGAGCCGGATATTTTACTCCCACCCTTGACCCTGCCGCCGGGCGTTTATTATGCGCGCCTCCGCACCTGCGCCGGCACGTTTGACAGCGATCAAGGCTATGAGTTCTACGCTTACGGGACGGATACCGAATGGGAGCCGAACAACAGCCGCGCCACGGCCACACCGTGGGGCGACATCCAGGCCGCCATCAGCCCGGCTGGCGACGTGGACTTCTACAGCCTGGAAGGAACGGCCGGCCAGCGCTGGCGCGTTGCGCCGGAGAGCTACGACGAGAACTTCCCGGTTCCCGAGGTGGCGATGCTGGCCGCCGATGGAACCATACTCGGTTACCCGACCTGGGAGTTTACCCTGCCGGCCGATGGCGTGTACTACGTGCGTGTCCGCTCGGCCACCCACCCGACCGGCGTCGGGCGCTATCGCGTCCAGCTCTACCCCATCGTTGACGACCCCATTGCCTCTATAGACGAAATCGAGCCGAACGACACGCCGGCTCAGGGGCAACTGTTGGCCTATGGTGATGCGGTGCTGGGCGAAGCGGGCGCAGGTGATATTGACCACTTCCGCTTCAACGGCGCGGCTGGCGACTGGCTGGTGTTGACCAACGGCAGGGGCGTGAAGTGGGACAACCTGACGCTGTACGACCCGGCCATGCAGCCCGTGGCGCTGAGCACTATTGGCATCGCCCACCTGCCGGCGACCGGCCTCTACACCATCGCCAAGGGCGGCCCGGCCGACTATGCCACCAGCTATAAAATCTCTCTCCTCCAATTGACCGGCGACGAGCCGGCCAACGACACTCAGGCCGGGGCCGAACTGATCGCCCCCGACCAGTTGGTGCAGGCAGCCTATGACTACCCCTGCGACGAGGATTGGTATCGCTTCCAGGGGCGGGCCGGGGACGTGTTCCCCATCATCTACCCGCGTGACATCTACGAGGGTACCTTCTTCTGGCTCTACGCGCCCGATGGCACGCTGCTGGATCGCACGCACGTGTTGCCGGCCGATGGGACGTACTACTTGCGCGTCCATGGCGACTGGTGGACGGACGATGATTGGGAGTGCAACACCGGCGAATACGACTTCACCGCCGTCACCGAGAGCCTGTGGGTCAGCGCCCGCGTGGACGGGCTGGGCGGCGCGGCCAACAAGCGGGGCGACATCCTGGTGCGCAACAACGCCGCCGGCTCGTGGCGGCTGGTCTTCGACGCCTCCGACGTGGGCATCACCCGCAACGTCGTGGCCTTCGATCTCATGCCCAACGGCAGCATCCTGATGAGCCTGGACGCGGCGCAGAACGTGCCGGGGCTGGGCCAGGTGACGCCGCAGGACATCATCCGCTTCGCGCCCACCTCGCTGGGGGCCAACACGGCCGGGTCGTTC
>NZ_JAYRVJ010000667.1:0-4682 GCF_041918635.1 Promineifilum sp. (SeqCode) | reverse complement strand
GGCCACCGATGCGGCCGTAGGAGCCATCATGGCCCGCGCGGCCACCCACGGCGCGGGACTGAACGTCAAGATCAACGGGTCTAGCCTGAAGGATCGGGCGCTGGCCGAAGCATGGGCAGCCGAAGCGGATGGGCTGATCGCCGAAACGGAAGAGATCGCCCGCGAGACGGTCGCCATCGCCGCCGAGCGTGGGGGGGCTTGATTGTTTGCCCGTTCTGACCGCGGGCGAGTCGTGCAGATCTACCTTGCGGTTTTCATTCTCGCGGTCGTCGCCCTCCATGCCGGTTGTGCAACCCTAGCGGAAAGCACAAGCGCGCCGCCAACTGTAGCGCAGGATAAGAATCCTGCGCCACGGGCCGATGATGCGGGTTCTGTACGCGTGACGGCCAGCCCATCGCCTTCCCTCGAAGCGACGAACGCCGGCAGCGTGGTGACCACGCCCGCGCCGCCGCCCACGCCTACCCCTCTCCTGACCGCCACACCATTGTCCGCTGGCGCAAGCGCCGATGCTCCCCCCTGCACCCCTGCACCCCAGCTCCCTTGCTCACCGTCAACAAACGATGCCGCGGGCGCGACGGCCACGACC
Source organism: Promineifilum sp. (SeqCode) (assembly GCF_041918635.1). Lineage (NCBI taxonomy): Bacteria > Bacillati > Chloroflexota > Ardenticatenia > Promineifilales (SeqCode) > Promineifilaceae (SeqCode) > Promineifilum (SeqCode) > Promineifilum sp. (SeqCode). Next base: position 4,096 of record NZ_JAYRVJ010000667.1, on the reverse strand, counting down.
ACCCCGCCCCCCACCTTCACTCCCCCACCACCCCCGCCGCCGGTCGAGGGGGAACACCTGCTACTGCCACGGCCCGTTGCCGCCGGCGGAGCAACGTGGACGGACAAGTCCTATCCCTATGGCAGCACACGGGGCGGGACGCTCCGGCCGCATACCGGCGTCGAGTTCGGCGTGCCGGCGGGCACGCCGGTGCTGGCCGTCGCGCCGGGGGCCGTGGTCGTGGCCGGCGACGACAGCCAGATCGCCTACGGGCCGCAGACCAATTTCTACGGCAACCTCGTCATCGTCGAAATGAGCGGGCTGGCGGGCGGGTCGCTGTACGCGCTCTACGGCCACCTGTCCGAGATCGCGGTAACGGCTGGACAGGCCGTGGCCGTTGGCGACACGCTCGGCCTATCGGGTGAGTCGGGTGTGGCCGATGGGCCGCACCTTCACTTTGAACTGCGCTTTGGGGAAAACAGCTATGGGGCGACGCGCAACCCGCTGCTCTGGCTCAAGCCGCTGAAGGGGACGGGGGTGGTGGCCGGGCGCGTGCTAGGCCCCGACGGCGGGCGGCTGAATGAGGCCCCGGTGGCGCTGCTGCGCGTGGATGGGCCAGCGCCCTACACCGCCACCACGTCCTACGCCGCCGGCGAGCCTAACCCGGATGACCTGCTCGACGAGACCTTCGTCCTCGACGACGTGGAGCCGGGCTACTACCAGGCCGTGGTAGACAGCGGCCGGCGGCGCTATTCGACCGAGTTGTGGGTCTTCCCCGACCGGGTGAATTGGGTGGAGATCACGCTGTCACCCGCGGCCGGCTCCGCCGCGCCATGAGCCAGCCGGCGAGCGCCACCAGCACGCCCAGCACAAGCGTCCCCACGCTGACCAGCACCCCGAAGTCGAACCAGAACTGCTCGGGGAAGAGCCGGATGAGCGAGTCGCTGTAGGCAAATGTCCAGGAGCCGGGCGGGAAGAGCAGCTCGTGGAACTGCACGAAGAAGATGGGCCAGGCAATGAGGATGGCCAGGGCGATGACGGCCAGGGTGATGACCGTCGCCAGCCCGCCCCACATCAGCGTGCGCCAGCCGAACAGCCGCGTGGCCGCCGGGATCAGCAGCACGGCCAGGCCAATGACCACAATCGCCCCCGCGCCATAGGCGACCCACTTGAGGGCGTCGGCAACTACTTTCACGTCGATCATGTGGCTGATCTCGCCGGCATTGTAGAGGGGCCGATCCGTTCCCGGCAGCCGCAAGTCTTCGAGCAGGTAGATCACCTCGTCGGCCGGCTCCGGCCGCTGCAGGTAATCCAGCGTGCCGTGGGCTAACTCCAGCCGCTCCTCCGGCGTGAAGCCAAATATGTCCGGCGCGATACGCCCGTACTCGAAGCCGGGATAGTCCCAGGCGATAATCGCCCGAATCATGCCCAGGCCCAGAAAGAAGGGCATGCTCAGGATCACCAGCCAGCGGATTAGCGTCAGGAGTGCTTTGTTGGTCATTGATTTCTCGTTAGTCGTTGGTCGTTAGTCGCATGAATGGCTACGGATTCTGACAGAGAAAACGGGTTCTCACCATAAAACTCGTCCCCTCCGTCACAATCCGTAGCCATTTATTCTAAGCCTCCCAGACCCGAAGGCCCGGTTTCCAGCAGGTAGCGTATCACAATCGAATCGCTGATCGTTTCCACCGGCGCGCGGTCGTCGGTCAGCACCAGCCCGCCGGCGGCCAGCGGGACCAGATGAGCGGCGGCCAGTTGCAGCGTGTCGCGCAGCAACGGGTCGGCCTCAGCCGGCAGCGCCGCCGCGTGGGCGCGCAGGGCGTCGGCTGTCGTCGGCTGCCGCGTCGCCACCAGAATTGTATTCAATGTGCCGGGAACGTCGATGGCGTGAACGGACGGGAAGACAGTCAGCAACGTCGCGCCGACGGCGTCGATGAGCCGCCGGTCGCCCGGCGCGCCGCCGACGTTGATCGCCAGCACGCCCGTCTCGCTCAGCCGGTCGCGCGCCTCAGTGAAGAACTCGCGCGTGGTCAGATGCCAGGGAATGTAGGGCACTTTGTAGGCGTCCACGGTGATGACGTCATAAGGGCCGGCCAGCTGCGCCAGGCCGTAGCGGCCGTCGCCGGCCATGGTGTTGACGTTCGCCTCATCCAGGGCGAAGTAGGCGCGGCCAACCTCGATGATGGCCGGATCCAACTCGATGCCGTCAATAGCGATGGGGCCGAATACCTGCGTGTACTGCTTGGCGATGGTTCCGGCCGCCAGGCCGACAACGGCGACCCGCCGCGGCGTCCGGGCCTCAGCGTTGAAGTAGGGCGCGGCCAGCATGATGCTCCAGACGGAGATGCCGGGCACGCGGCCGCCGTCGCAATAGAAGGAGTGGTATGCCTGGCCTTCGTTCAATAGCAGATAGTTACAGTCATCCCGGCGGATGACCTGAATGTAGTTATAGGCCGACTCCGTCTCATACAGCTGCCCGGCATACGCCTTGAGGTCGCCGCGCAGCCAGAGGGCCGAGGGGATGAGCAGGGCGGGCAAGAGCGCGACGGCCGCGGCGCGGGCGCGGCGGGAACTGTCGCGGGTTCGCCACAGGCCCACCAACCCAACGATCAGGAGCAGCGAGCCAAACAGCACGGCCGTCAGGCGCGAACCAGCCAGCGGGATGACCACCAGGACGGGCAAGTACGTGCCCAGCAGGCTACCCAGGGTGGAGATGGCATAGATGTGGCCGCTGACGCGGCCGGATTCGCCCACGTCGCTTACGGCCAGCCGGATGGCAAACGGCGACAGGCAGCCCAGCAGCGTCACCGGGACAACCAGCGCCAGCACGACCAACACCAGTGACCCGGCGATAGCGCCCACGTCCATGACCGCCATCGCCCCGGCGGCGCGGCGTAGAACGGCGCTGGTTAAAAGCAGGAAGAAGACGGCGCAGAAGCCGGCCAGCGTGACCAACATATAGAAGAGATCGGCGCGCGGCCGGCGGTCGGCCAGACGGCCGCCGATGAAGTAGCCGGCGGTCAGCGACAGCAGGACGAGACCGATGACGTTGGCCCAGACGATGTTGGACGTACCGTACACCGTCTGGAGCAGCCGGCTGGCGGTGAACTCCACGGCCAGCGTGGTCATCCCGGCGACGAAGACAGTCAAGAAGAGATAACGACGGCCGGTCGGTTGCTTCAAACTAACGCTCTCATTCGGTAAAGACAGCTCTATCTGTCTGCTTACTTCTTACTGATCACTGACCACGGTAGGGGCGGGTTTGAAACCCGCCCCTACCACCGAGCCCGCATCTGCTCAGCACTCAAGTGGGCGGTATTGCGAAAAATCAGCGTCAATGGCTGATCATACACGACAAAGCTCTCATCCACCCGTCCGAACGTGAGCGCGGACGGCGGCCAAGCCGCCAGCCGGTTCAGGTCGGCCGGCGGTCGCAGCCCCGGCCAGCCGAACGTGTCCGGCCGCAGCGGGATACCGAACAGGGCCGGCGAACGCCCGCCGGCCCACACCAACTCATAGCCCAGCGCCCCGTCGAAGAGCAACTGATGATACCGGGACGAGAGCGGATAGCGCTCCGGCAGGCGCGGGACGACGCCGTAGACGCGGTTGGAGAGGATAGTCACGTACTCCGCGCCAGACAACAAGTCAAGGTTCGCCTTGAGCTTCTGCTCATCGTCGGCCGCGTCCGGCAGCGATAGCCAGGTCAGTTCGGCGTTGGGGAACTCCTCGCGGCGGCGGCGCTGTTCGTCGACGATCATCGTCGCGGGCAGGTAGTCGTCCCACTGCTCGCTCAGCAGCAACGTGCCCGGCGAAAGCTGCTCATAGACCCAGCGCGAGGCGCGGTTCCAGGGATGCTCCTCACGGTAAATCGCCATGAAGCTGAGCGCGTAGAGCGCCGTAAAGCCCAGCGTCAGCCCGGCCAACGCCCAGCGGGCGTAGCGCGAGATAAGAATCCCGCGCCACGGCCGGCCCTTCCCCAATACCATTGCCGCGCCAAACAGGATGAGAAATGGGACGATGGGCTGCATGTAGCGCATGAACTTGACGTAGAAGCTGCCCGTGAGGATGAAATAGGGCACGACCCATAAAAGGATAGGTTCCAGGTTCCAGGTTCCAG
>NZ_JAYRVJ010000666.1:0-2400 GCF_041918635.1 Promineifilum sp. (SeqCode) | reverse complement strand
TCGTCGGCGCTTATTCGTCGGCCGTTGTCAGCGGCGCGCATCTGAATCCGGCCGTCACCATCGGCCTGGCAGTAGCCGGCAGTTTCAGCTGGGGGGATGTGCCGTTGTACATCATCGCCCAGATGATCGGCGCTATCATCGGCGCGGTGCTGGTGTGGTTAGCCTACTTCAATCACTGGGCCGCAACCCCCGACCCGGGCGCCAAACTGGCCGTCTTCTCGACCGGCCCGGCCATCCGCAACACGGTGTGGAACCTGGTGACCGAGATCATCGGCACCTTCGTCCTGGTCTTCGGCATCCTGGCCATCCGCGGCGCGGAAGGGGACATGGGTTCCCTGGCGATCATCCCCGTCGCCTTCCTGGTGTGGGCCATCGGCCTCTCGCTGGGCGGCCCGACGGGCTACGCCATTAACCCGGCCCGCGACCTGGGCCCGCGCATCGCTCACTTCCTGCTGCCGATTCCCGGCAAGGGCAGCTCCGACTGGGGCTACTCCTGGATTCCGGTCGTCGGCCCCATCGTCGGCGCTGTGATCGGCGCGTTGCTGTGGAATATTCTGGGCTGGTCTGCTCTCTAGAGTGGTCTAATCCTTACTGAGGCTCCTTACCTGAGAGGTAGGGAGCCTCACGCTCCACCAAGCGCCTGCGCACCCATTGGGGCGCTCCGCGCCCGCTAGTGCGCGGCCCGTCGTTCGACGTTCCAAGGAGAACCCATGAAAAAGCTGATTAATGCCGTGCCCGATGTGGTCAAGGAGCAGCTGGAAGGCATGGCGGTCGCCCACCCAGACTTGTTGAAAGTTCATTTCGACGAGAACTTCGTCTATCGCGCTGACGCTCCGGTGGCTGGCAAGGTAGCCATCATCTCCGGCGGCGGCAGCGGCCACGAGCCGATGCACGGCGGCTTCGTCGGCATGGGGATGCTCGACGCGGCCTGCCCCGGCGAGGTCTTCACTTCTCCGACGCCCGTTCAAATGTACGAGGCGGCCAAGATGGTCAACAGCGGCGCGGGCGTGCTGTTCATCGTCAAGAACTACACCGGCGACGTGCTCAACTTCGAGACGGCCGCCGAAATGGCCCTGGCGGACGGCATTCCCGTCCAGAACATCCTCATCGATGACGACGTCGCCGTGAAGGACAGCCTCTACACCGCCGGCCGGCGCGGCGTCGGCACGACCGTGCTGGCCGAGAAAATCGTCGGCGCGGCGGCCGAAGCGGGCTACAACCTGGAGCAGTGCGCCGACCTGTGCCGCAAGGTCAACAGCTATGGCCGCACCATGGGCATGGCCCTGACTTCCTGCACCGTCCCCGCCGCCGGCAAGCCCACTTTCGAGTTGGGCGAGGACGAGATGGAGATCGGCATCGGCATCCACGGCGAGCCTGGCCAGAAGCGCATGGCGCTGACCACGGCTGATGAGATCACCGAGCTGATGGCCAAGGAGATCATCACCGACCCCGCCTACACGCGCATCGTCCGCGAACTGTCGGACAGCGGCGAATGGGTCGAGAAGTCACTGGTCGACGAGCCGTTCCAGCGCGGCGATCGCGTCATCGCCTTCGTCAACAGCATGGGCGGCACGCCCGTGTCGGAGCTTTACGCCGTCTATCGCAAGCTGGCCGAGGTCTGCGCCGACTACGGCATCGAGATCGTCCGCAACCTGATCGGGCCGTACATCACCTCGCTGGAGATGGCCGGCATGTCCATCACCCTGCTGAAGGCCGACGACGAGATCCTGAAGTTCTGGGACGCGCCGGTGAAGACGCCGGGCCTTCGCTGGGGCATCTAAACCGGTGACTAGTGGGTAGTGACTAAGTGACTAGTGTGGCTCGTTCTTCCCTAGCCCCTGGCCCCTAACCCCTAGTCCCTAAAGAGGGGCTGCCATGAGTACGGTGACAAAAGAGCAAATCGTCCGCTGGTTGGAAGCAACGGCCGCGGTTCTGCAAGAGAACAAGGATTACCTGACCCAACTCGACTCGGCCATCGGCGACGCTGACCACGGCACGAATATGGATCGCGGCTTCAGGAAGGTGGCCGAGAAGCTGCCGACCGTGGCCGACAAGGACATCGGCAACATCCTGAAGACCGTCGGGATGACGCTCATCTCCAGCGTCGGCGGGGCCAGCGGGCCGCTCTATGGCACCTTCTACATGCGCGGCGGGATGGCCGCCGACGCCAAGGAAGAGTTGAGCAGTGACGACCTGGCGGCTTTGATCCAGTCGGCGGTAGAGGGCGTCCAGCAACGCGGTCGCGCCCAACCGGGCGATAAGACGATGATCGATGCCCTGCTGCCCGCTGTGCAAGCCCTGAAGTCGGCCGTGGCCGACGGCAAGAGCGTCACTGAGGCAGTGGCCGAAGCCGTGGCCGCCGCCGAGCAGGGGATGAAAGACACCATCCCGCTGCAGGCC
>NZ_JAYRVJ010000665.1:0-2209 GCF_041918635.1 Promineifilum sp. (SeqCode) | reverse complement strand
GGCCAATGCCGACTTCCGCGTCGGTGTGGCTCCCTTCCCGATTGGCCCTGTGCGGCGGGCGACGCTGGCGACCACCGACGGCTTCGCCATCCCGGCCACGACCCGCCACCCGGAGGAGGCCTGGGAGCTGGTCAAGTTCCTTATCAGCCAGGAGTACGGCCTGGCCATGGCCGAGACGAGCTTCCTGCAGCCGGCCCGCGCGCCGCTGGTCAACCAGTGGGCCGATTTCATCCGCGCCGACTTCCCGGAGCAGGCCGAGGGGCTTGACCTGGAGGCGTTCGCCGACGGCCAGGTGCGCGGCTACTCCGTCACGGCCGAGGTCTTCGCCAACATGAACGGCGTGCGCACCGCTACCGACGCGGCCTTCGAGGACATCCTGACGCTCGGCCTGGCCCCGGCGCAGGAGCGACTGACCCAGGCGTGCGCCGAGATCGAAGCGCTACAATAATTACGAATTACGAATTAGGAATGCTTCCTAATTCGTAATTCGTAATTCGTAATTCTTAATTCCATGCGTAGCTCGCTGCGTCGCAAAATCCTGACCTGGACGTTCCTGCCGGCGGTGGTGATCTTCCTGATCGTCGCCGCCGCCAGTTTCTTCCTGTCTCAGGCCGTGGTCGAAGACCTGGTCATCGACCGCGACCAGGAGTTGGCCCGCCTGACAGCGGCCGAGCTGTCAGCCAGCCTGGAGGAGTACCCCACGCTGCTCAGCGGCGTGGCCCGCGACATCAGCGGCGTCAACCTCAACGGCCCGACGGTAAGCCGGGCGCTGACGAACAACGCCAACCGCCTGACCTATTTCGACGGCGGCGCGGTGCTGCTGAATAACCTCGGCCGGGTCGTCGCCGCCTACCCCGAGCAGCCCGACCTGGAAGGCGCCGACTGGTCCGCCCGCGCCTACTTCCGCGACATCATCCAGAACCCCGGCCGGCCCGCCTTCTCCGACATCGCGCCCGACGGCCCGGACGGGGCCGAGGTGCTGGTCACGGCCGTCCCCGTCTTTGGCCCGACCAACGAGTTGCGCGGCGTGCTGACCGGCATGTTCCGCCTCGGTTCAGGCACGCTCAACCCCCTCTATGGCACCTTCATCCGTCTGCGGCTCGACCGCAAGGGGAACGCCCACGTCGTCGATGGCGCGGGTCGCCTCATCTTCGCCACCGACACAGGCGCGGCCGGCGAGGATTTCACCACCCACCCGGTGGCCCCGGCCGCCCTGTCGGGTGAGTCGGGCGCGCTGCGCACGCCCAGCGAGGCGGGGACAGACGTGCTGGCCAGCTACAGTCCCATCCCCGGCACGTCCTGGAGCCTCATCATCGAGGAGGAATGGGCGACGCTGATGGGGCCGCTGCGCAACTTCTCCGCCCTGCTGTCGCTGCTGCTGGCCTTGGGCGTCATCATCCCGGCGCTGGTCGTGGCCGCGAGCATGACGCGCGTCACCCGGCCCATCAACGCCCTGGTCGAGGGCACGCGCCAGGTGGCCCGCGGCGACTTCGGCCGCACCGTCGAGGCCCACACCGGGGACGAGTTAGAAATGCTGGCCAACCAGTTCAATGAGATGTCGGCCCAACTCCAGGCCAGCTACACCGAGTTGGAGCGGCGCGTCGAGGCCCGCACCCGCGAGCTTCAAACGGTGCTGCAAGTCTCGCGCAACATGGCCTCCACCCTGGAGCTTCAGCCGCTCCTGTCGCGCCTGCTCGATCAGTTGCAGAAGATCGTCGATTACCGCTTCGCCCGGCTGTTCATCGTCGAAGACGGCCAACTGATCCTGTTCGAGGAGCGCGGGTTTAACCTGGACATGCCCGGCGTCTACTATCTGAATGGCGCGGCCGAGGCCGACGCGATGTTGAACAGCGGCGAACCGCTCATCGTCGTGGACGCGCGCCAGGAGTCGCCAATCATGGAGCACGTGCGCCGCGTCTCGGCCGAACGGGGCACGGAGGGCATCCTCGACGAGATCGGCTCGTTCATCAGCCTGCCCCTGCTGGCCCGCGAGCGCCAGGTCGGCATCCTGACCCTTATCCACGGTGAATCGGGCTACTACACACCGGCGCGGGTCGAGGTGGTGCGTGCCTTCGCCGCCCAGGCGTCCGTTGCCATCGAGAACGCCCGCCTCTTCACCGCCGAGCAGGAGCGCGTTAACCAGTTGCGCGTCATCAATCAGGTCAGCCAGACCATCGCCGGCATCCTGGACGTGGACGGACTGCTGCGC
>NZ_JAYRVJ010000664.1:0-2583 GCF_041918635.1 Promineifilum sp. (SeqCode) | reverse complement strand
TGCTACGGCTGCGGACGGCTGAACGAGCACGGCTTGCAGATCAAGAGCTATTGGGACGGCGACGAGACGGTCTGCCACTACCAGCCGCGGCCTCACCACACGGCTGTGCCCGGCTACGTCTATGGCGGCCTGCTGGCCTCGCTCATTGACTGCCACGGCACGGGCACGGCCGCCGCGGCCATGTACCGCGCCGAGGGACGGCCGATGGACAGCGACCCGCCGCTGCGTTTCCTGACCGCCTCTCTGCGCGTGGACTATCTGAAGCCAACCCCCATCGATCGCCCGCTCGAATTGCGCGGACGGGTGAAGGAGATTAAGGGCCGCAAGGTCATCGTCGCCGTAGACCTCTATGCCCATACAGAGTCCGCATCCTCAGATGCGGGTTCTGACCGTATGGAAATATGCGTTCGCGGCGAGGTTGTTACCGTCCTCGTCCCCGACGATTTCATGGCCCGGATTATGGGCGGAGGAGTAGGGGGGCAGAGGAGCGAGGGAGCAGGGGAGAACTCTGGTGACGAGTGACGGGTCACGGGCGACGAGTGATGGGTTGATGCAGGTGCAACCCACTTCAGAAAGTGGGCCGCACCTAATGCTCGTTGACACGCACTGTCACCTCGACTTCGACTCCTTCGCCGGCGAGGCGGAGGCGGTGGTTGAGCGGGCGGCGGCGGCCGGCGTCACGCGGATCATCGTCCCCAGCCTTGATCTGGGCAACGTCCGCGCCGTGCTGGACTTGGCCGAACGCTTCCCCGGCGTCTATGCCGCCGTCGGCGTCCACCCCAATTCGGCCGCCGGCTGGCGCGACGAGTGGATCGACGAGCTGCGCGCCCTGGCCGCCCACCCCAGGGTGGTCGCCATCGGCGAGATCGGCCTCGATTACTACTGGGACAAGACCCCGCCGGCCACTCAGCACCGGGCGCTCCTCGGCCAACTGGCGCTGGCCGCCGAACTCGATCTGCCGGTTATTCTCCATAACCGGGATGCCAGCACTGACCTGTTGCGTTTGCTAGTGGAGGTTACGGGGGAGCAGGGGAGCGAGGGAGCAGGGGGCCGAGAAAAGGCCAGATCTCATCCCGCACTACAAGAAGGGCTCTTGCGCGGTGTCTTCCATTCGTTTTCGGCCGAGTGGCCCACGGCTGAGGCCGCTCTGGCGCTGGGCTTCTACATGGGCTTCACCGGCCCGCTGACCTTCAAAAAGGCCGACGACCTGCGCGCCATCGCCGCCCGCGTCCCGCTTGACCGCATCCTCATCGAGACCGACGCTCCCTTCCTGGCCCCGCATCCCCACCGCGGCCGGCGCAACGAACCCGCCTACGTCCATCTCGTCGCTGAGCGGCTGGCCGAGGTGCGCGGTCTCTCCCTCGAGGAAGTAGCCCAGGCCACCACGGCCAATGCGGTGGCTCTTTTCAGGTTGTCAGAGGCCTATGCCGCGCAGGGGGGCGGGGGAGCGGGGGAGCAGGGGAGAGTGACTAACACGAGTGACGGGCGATCAACTGTCACCAACCACTGACCCACTGAATACTGCTTACTGCTCGCAACGCCCTATGTCTCCTGCTCCCCCGCCCCCCCGCTCCCCCGCTCCCCTGCCCTCCCTCTCCATCCTCATCGTCAACTGGAACGTCCGCGACCTGCTGCGCGACTGCCTGCGCTCCATCGAGCGCGGCCGGGGTGGGCTGGACGTGGAGGTCATCGTCGTGGACAGCGCCTCGACCGACGACAGCGTGGCCATGGTCGCCGCCGAGTTCCCGTGGGTGATGCTCCTGCCGCAGGCGGAGAACGTTGGCTTCCCGCGCGGCAACAACATCGCCCTGGCGCGGGCGCGCGGCCGGGCGCTGCTGCTGCTGAACCCCGATACGGTCATCCTCGACGACGCCCTGCCCACGCTCCTGGCCTACCTGGACGCCCACCCCGACGTGGGCGCAGTCGGCCCGCAACTGCTCAACGCCGACGGCACTGTCCAGTCCTCGCGCCGCCGCTTCCCGACGCTGGCCACCGGCATCTTCGAGAGCACCTGGCTGGAAGGGCTGGCCCCCGGCGTGCTGCGCCGCTACTACGCCCTCGACTTGTCCGACGACGCCACGGCTGACGTTGATTGGCTGACTGGGGCCTGCATCCTTGTGCCCCGCGCCGTCTACGAGCGCGTCGGCGGGCTGGACGAGGCGTATTTCATGTACTCCGAGGAGCTTGACTGGTGCCGCCGGATCAAGGAGGAGGGCTGGCGCGTGGTCTATCACCCGGCGGCGCGCGTTGTCCACCATTCCGGCAAGAGCAGCGAGCAGGCCGTCACCGCTCGCCACATCAACTTCCAGCGCGCCAAACTGCGCTATTTCCGCAAGTTTCACGGCCGGGCCGCGGCCGGCTTCCTGCGCGCCGTCCTGATGGCGAATTACGTCTGGCAACTGCTACTGGAGAGCGCGAAATGGCTCCTGGGCAGCCGTCGCCCGCTACGCCGCCAGCGCGTGCGCGCCTATCTCGACGTGCTCCGTTCCGGCCTGAGGCCAGCGGGGAAGCGGGGGGGCAGGGGGGCCGGGGGGCAGGGGTGCGACGAACGGCGAACGGGGCACGACGAACGACCAACGACCC
>NZ_JAYRVJ010000663.1:0-7092 GCF_041918635.1 Promineifilum sp. (SeqCode) | reverse complement strand
GGGTTTCCTCTTTTTGGGTGGGGTGGGGCGGGGGGGGGGGGGGGGGGGGGTGGGGGGGGTTGAACCCCCGGCCCTTCCTGGGGTTGGTGTACCGGGGGGGTCGGGTGGGGGTGGGGCCCCCGGCCCGGGCGGGGGGCTCCCTCACAACCCCACCGGGGGCCGGGGGGGGGGGGGCGGGGGGGCGCGGGGTTGAACACAACCCCCCGTGGTACCCCGCCCCCCCGCTCCCCTGCGCCTAAACGGGAGAAACATGACAGAGGAACTACGCTTTGACGGACGAGTCGCCATCGTGACCGGGGCCGGCGGCGGGCTGGGGCGGGCCTACGCCCTGCTGCTGGCGGCGCGGGGCGCGCAGGTGGTCGTCAACGACCTGGGCGGCAGTATGCATGGCGAGGGCGCAACCACGGCCGCCGCCGACCGTGTCGTCGAGGAGATTCGCGCCGCCGGCGGCCAGGCCGTAGCCAACTACGACTCGGTCGAGGACGGCCCGCGCATCGTCCAGACCGCGCTGGATCACTTCGGCCGCCTTGACATCGTCATCAACAACGCCGGCATCCTCCGGGACACCAGCTTCCACAAGATGACTGAGGCCGACTGGGAAAAGATCTACCGCGTCCACCTCTACGGCGGCTTCCGCGTCACCCACGCCGCCTGGCCCCACCTGCGCGAGCAGGGCTACGGCCGCGTCATCATGACCAGTTCGGCCGCCGGCCTCTACGGCAACTTCGGCCAGGCCAACTACAGCAGCGCCAAGCTCGGCCTGCTGGGTCTGGCCCAGACATTGGCCGCCGAGGGGCAGAAGCGCAACGTCCTGGTCAACACCATCGCCCCGCTGGCCGGCTCGCGCCTGACCGAGACCATCCTGCCGCCTGACCTGGTGGCGGCGCTGAAGCCGGAGTACGTCGCCCCGCTGGTCGCCTGGCTGTGCCACGAACGGAACACGGCCACCGGCCAGACGTTCGAGGTTGGCGCGGGCTGGGTGTCGCGCGTGCGCTGGCAGAGGGCGCAGGGCGCGTTCTTCCCGCTGGGCGAGAACCTGACGCCGGAGGCTATCGCCGCGCAGTGGGACACCGTGCAGGACTTCACCGACCCGGCCTACCCGACCAGCCCGATGGATTCGTTTGCGCCGGTGGTGGGGAATTTGCAGAAGAGCGGGGGGGCAGAGGAGCGGGGGAGCAGGGGGGAAGAAACGCCCTCCCGCTCCCCCGCTCCCGCGCCCCCCACCGCTGACGGCCCGCAAGCAGCCATTGGCCACGAGTTCGAGCCGAAGACGCAGCGCTACGACGAGCGCGACCTGAGCCTCTACGCCCTGGCCGTGGGCGCGGCGGCCGACCCGCTGGATAAGCTGGAACTGCCCTTCGTCTATGAGTTGAGCGGCGACGGCTTCCGGGCGCTGCCGACCTACGCCGTCACCTTCCCCTTCTCGCTGCTGTGGCAGATCACCAGCGTGCCGGGGCTGCGCTTTAACCCGGCGCTGCTGTTGCATGGCGAACAGTACCTTGAGGTGAAGCGCCCACTGCCCCTGAAGGCGACCGTCACCAACCGGGCGCGCATCAGCCACATCTACGACAAGGGTTCCGGCGCGCTGGTGCTGCTCGACGTGAACACGTTTGACGAGGCGGGCGAGGAACTGGCCTTCAACCAGGTGTCGCTGTTCATCCGCGGCATCGGCGGCTTCGGCGGGGAGCGCGGGCCGTCGGCCGCCGCCAACCCGCTGCCCGACCGCGCCCCGGACGCCGTCCACCGCGACAAGACGACCGACAACCAGGCGCTGCTCTACCGGCTGTCGTCGGGCGACCGCAACCCGCTGCATGCCGACCCGGCCTTCGCCGCGGCCGGCGGCTTCGACCGGCCCATCCTGCATGGGCTGTGCACCTTTGGCTTTGCCGGGCGGGCGGTGCTGCGCCACTTCGCCGGCGGCGACCCGGCGCGCTTCCGCAGCATCCGGGCGCGCTTCACGAAACACGTCTTCCCCGGCGAGACGATCGTGACTGAAATGTGGCAAGACGGCGTGCGCGTCTTCTTCCAGAGCAAAGTGGCCGAGCGGGACGAGGTGGTGCTGTCCCACGGCGTCGTGGAGTTGGTGGGATAAGAGCTCACGCAAAGAGCGCAAAGAAAACCAAGAACGCAAAGGAAAGATCTCTTTGCGTGCTTTGCTTCTTGGCGCTCTTTGCGTGAGCCTCTTCTCTTCAGAGGAGATCATGGAAAAGCTAGACCTGCGGAAACAGTACAAGCGTCTGTATAGCCCGTCGGCAAAGAAGGTGGAGCTGGTGGATGTGCCGCCGCTGCAATTCGCGATGATCGACGGCGTGATCCCGGCGGGCCAAGGGGTAGGCGAGTCGGCCGAGTTCAGCGAGGCGCTCAACGCGCTCTACGGCATCAGCTACACCCTGAAGTTCATGTTCAAGAAGCGGGATGACAACCCTATCGACTACCCGGTCATGGCCCTCGAAGGGTTGTGGGGAACCGAGTCGGGCATGTTCGACCCCACCCGGCGCGAGACCTGGCTCTTCACGGCGATGATCATGCAGCCGGACATCATCACCCCGGAGATTTTCGCCGAGGGCATAGCCAAGGCGCGCCTGAGAAAGCCCAGCCCCGCCTTTGACCGGCTGCGGCTGGAGACGTTCCACGAAGGGCCGTCCATACAGGTCATGCACGTCGGCCCCTATGCCACGGAGCCGGAGACGATAGCGCGGATGGACGCCTTCGCCGCGGAGCATGGCTACACCCTACACGGCCGCCACCACGAGATCTACATGGGCGACCCGCGCCGCGCCGCGCCGGAGAAGTTGAAGACGGTGTTGCGACACCCGGTTCTAGCCGCTTAGGTGGGGCAACCCTGCCTTGTGGCTTATGATACAATTCATGTGCTGCCGGCTGCGCAGCACGTAAGCTTTGCCTCGCAATGGCCGAGAGCTTGCAAAGGCATAGGGTCATGCAAAGCTGAAGGATGTGGCTATGAACCAAATCGTTTTAGAACTCGAAGAAGAGCTATTGGGTTCGCTGGAGGCGTCTGGTCAATCCCCTCAACAGGCCATTCGTGAAGTCTTGATACTGGAACTGTATCGGCGTGGCCGCATTTCCAGTGGCAAAGCGGCGGAGTTGCTGGGCAAATCGCGCTTCGACTTCATACGTTATGCATCGAAATTAGGGATAGCCTTCTTCGATCTGTCTGAAGAGGAGTGGGCTGCCGAAGAAAGGGCCGTTGAACAACTTTCATGACAGAGCCGGTCTCCAACGCTAGTCCATTGATCGCCTTACAACAGATCGGACAGTTACACATTCTTCACTTACTCTTCGGTGAGGTTCTGATCCCCGATGCTGTAAGACATGAAATCGCTCCTTCAGTAGCGCTACCGGAGTGGGTGCATACTCAAGCCCTGGCGTACCCCATCGATCGAGTGGTTCAGGAAGCGGCACTTGGTCGCGGTGAAACCGAGGCCATAAGTTTGTCATTGGAATTGGGGAACCGTTTACTTATTCTCGATGAGCGAGCGGGGAGACGCCTGGCAAAACGCCTGGGTCTGTCGGCCATAGGGACTCTCGGTGTGCTACTGGCCGCCAAAAAGCGCGGTCACATTCAAGAGTTGAAGCCGCATTTGGAAGCATTGCAAAGGCATGACTTCCGAATCTCGCGTGACCTGCATCGATCGGTTCTACAATCGGCCAATGAATAGCGAAACTATTCTTCTCCTCTTCGACTACAACTACTGGGCCAACGCCCGCATTCTAGATGCAGCGGCCGGGTTGACCGCGGAACAGTATGCATCCACCGTGCCGGGGCTGGGCCACGGCGGCCTGCGAGGTACGCTCGTCCACATGCTGTCCGCCGAATTCATCTGGCGGCAGCGCTGCCTGGAGGGCGTGTCGCCGCCGGCGCTGCTCTGGGAGGCCGACTTTCCCACGCTTGTGGCGCTGCGAGAGCGTTGGGCCGAAGAGGAGCGGCTCATGCGCGCCGGGCTGGCGCGACTGACAGAGAAAGCCCTGGCCGGACGAATCGCCTACCGGACGACCGACGGCCGGGCCATGGAGGACACGCGCTGGCAGCTGCTCGTCCACGTCGTGAACCACGGCACGCAGCACCGGGCGGAAGTGGCGATGGCGTTGACGGCGCTGGGACATTCGCCGGGCGACCTGGACTTGATCATCTACCTGCGACAGAGCGCATCAGGCTGACCATGCAGATCCTTTGGCGCTACCTTCGCCCGCTGCGGTGGCAAGTTAGCCTCTCTCTGTTGTTAGCGGGCATCGCTCAGATATTGGAACTGGTCGATCCGCTCATTCTGGGCCGGATCATCGATCAGTATGCGCTCAATCCCAACAGCCGGCCGGAGGGAGAACTGGTTCGCGGGGCCCTCGGCTGGCTGTTGGTGGCCGTCGCGGTGGCGATGGGGGCGCGACTGGCTAAAACCTTTCAGGATTACGTCTTGACCTACGTCGTCCAGTCGTCGGGCAAACAGCTATTCGACGACGGCTTGCGCCAGACCCTCCGGCTGTCATTCCAGGAATATGAAGAGAGCAGCAGCGGCGAGACGGTAGCCACGCTGCAAAAAGTGCGAGCCGACACCGAGCGCTTTATCAACGCCGCGGTCAACATCCTCTTCTCCACCATCGTCGGCATGGGCTTTCTCATCTGGTATGCCATCACCAAGCACTGGTTGCTGATCCCGGTCTTTGTCGTGGGGGTGCTGGTGCTGGGTGGGTTGACCGGCTTGCTCAGCCAGCGCATCAAGACGACACAGCGGGCTATTGTGCGCGAGACGCGCCGCATGTACGGCACGATGACCGAGTCGCTGCGCAACATCGAACTGGTCAAGAGCCTGGGCCTCACCTTCCCGGAGATTCGACGACTGCAAGCGTATACGCAGCGGATACTGGAGTTAGAACTGGAGAAGGTGCGGCGCGTCCGCACGCTGTCATTTATTCAGGGCAGCATCATCAACGTCCTGAAACAGTCGATCCTCTTCATCCTGTTGTGGCTCATCTTTCGCAACGTGCTGTCGGCGGGCGAACTGGTGTCGCTACAGGTCATCCTCAATACCATCTTCGGCCCGTTGCAGCAGATGGGCAGCTTTATTCTGCAATATCGCGAGGCGGAAGCCTCCCTGCAACTGTTCGACCAGCTCATGCAGAAACCGATTGAGCGACGACCGGAAGAGCCGGTCGAGATCGGCGCGCTGGAAAGCCTACGTTTCGAGAACGTCGTCTTTCGCCACCGCACCGCGGTGGCCAACGCCATCGACGACATCACATTCCGGGCGAAACTGGGCGACACCATCGCCTTTGTCGGGCCGTCCGGCTCCGGGAAGTCGACGCTGGTCAAGTTGTTGGTCGGACTATACAGGCCCGTTAGCGGCGTGATCTCCATCGACGACGTGCCGATCAATGAGCTTCGCTTCAACCGCGTTCGCCGCCAGATCGGCATTGTCACCCAGGACCCGCAACTGTTCTCCGGCGCCATTCGCGAGAATCTCCAGTTCGTCAAACCCGACGCGACGGATGAGGAGATGCTGGATGTCCTGCAGAAGGCATCGGCCATGCAGATTCTGGAACGGTCGCCCAACGAGTTGGATTCCCGCCTGGGCGAGGGAGGGACGCGGGTATCGGGCGGCGAGCGCCAGCGTATCTCCATCGCGCGCGCCCTGCTGCGCGACCCGCGCCTGCTCATCTTCGACGAGGCCACGTCGGCGCTGGACTCGTTGACGGAACAGGGCATCACCGACGTCATTCGCCAACTCTCGGCCGGCCATGGCCGCATCGTCATCCTCATCGCTCACCGGCTCAGCACCATCGCCCATGCCGATACCATCTACGTGCTGGAGAAGGGGCGCATTGTGGAGATAGGGACGCACGAGGAGCTATTGACCCAGCTGGGCCTGTACTACGCGATGTGGCGGCAGCAGATCGGCGAGCGCGACCCGAATGATTTCCAGCCAGAGGGGGTGCAGCGGACAGTAGAGCTTGTTGACTAGGCAGATTAAGAAGAGCTTACGCAAAGAGCGCTTAGTTCGCCAAGAACGCCAAAAAAAACCTTCTTTTGCGTTCTTGGCGTCCTTTGCGCTCTTTGCGCGAGCTCTTTTCGCCTCTACAAAGTAATCACCTGGTCGGGCATATTCCCCGCCAGCGCCGCGTAGAGGTCGGGAAAGCAGCCGACCTGCACGCCGGCCACCACGCCCGTCACGGCGATCTCGCCCGGCGTCGTCCGGCCCAGGCCGTCGGCGTCGCACCAGCGCGGTTCGCCCGCGGCCAGCCCCCGCTCCAGCGCGCACATGTCGCACATCATGAGCAGGATGCCCTGCTCGGCGGCAACCTTCGCCAACCGCTCGCCGATGGGATCGCCCTGGCGCAGGACGAAGGTGTTGTCGTCGAAGAAGAACATGCCGGCGACCTCAACGCCGTGCGTCCCGGCTTCGAGTTGAGGCAGGATCATGCGGCCGAGCTTGTAGCTGGCGGAACGGGGGAGGGCAAAGACGTAAGCAACCTTCATGAATATTCTCCTCGCTTGTTATAGCATGGCATCCGTGCTATTATGCTATTGTGATTCGCTCGTATAAGCAAGCGGCTGCGGAAGATATCTTCAACGGTGTCAACTCGAAAGCAGCCCGCCGCGCTTGCCCGCAATCACTCTGGCGCATCGCAGTTCGGAAGCTAGATCAGCTGGATTCAGTAAGTTCTCTTGACGAATCACGCATACCGCCCGGCAACCGACTCGAAGCGCTTAGCGGCGACAGAGCCGGGCAATTTAGTATTCGGATTAACGAACAATACCGCATCTGTTTTGTATGGCAAGAGGATGGCCCAGCTGAGGTCGAAATCGTTGACTACCATTATCTAAGCGAGAAGTAAAGGAGTTCCTATGGTCCGCGTGCCGACCCACCGTCCGCCAACCCACCCTGGGGAAATGCTCGTGGAGGAGTTTCTCACGCCGATGGGTCTGACGCAGCGCGAGCTTGCCGACGCCATCCACGTACCCTACCAGCGCGTAAACGAGATCGTCAACGGCCGCCGCGGCATCACACCGGCAACCGCGCTGCGTCTGGCGAAGTTCTTCGGGATGTCGGCCGGGTTCTGGATGAATCTTCAGTTGCG
>NZ_JAYRVJ010000662.1:0-8246 GCF_041918635.1 Promineifilum sp. (SeqCode) | reverse complement strand
TGACCAGGTCGAACGAGCGCACCGCGAGCCGGCCTTCCAGCGGCAGATCGACCAACTGGTGCGCTTGCTGGCCGGCAATTACCTGGCGCACCTGCAAGAGCACCCCGACGAGATTGACGCGCTGGTGCGCGACCGCGTCGCTGTCTACCTCGCACACCTGGAGGAAGCTCCGCATCAGATCGAAACCCTGGTGCGCGCCCAAGCCAACGCCTATCTCCAACATCTAATTGAAGAACCCCAGCAGGTTGAAACGCTGATCCGCGATCAAGCTGACGCCTATATCACCTACTTGCTGGAGAACACCGACTCTGTCGAGGCGCTAGTCCGCGCGCAAGCCGACGCCTATATGGCCCACTTGTTGGAGAATCCTCACCGGGCCGAGGCGCTGGTGCGCGCTCAGGCCGCCGCCTACGTGGCCTATGTCGCGGCGAATCCCGAGCAGGTCGACGCGCTGGTGCGCGGCCAGGCCGATGGCTACATCGCTCACTTGCTGGACAACCCAGACCAACTCGAAGCGCTGGTGCGCGCCCAGGCCAATATCTACGTCGATTATCTGGCCGACACGCCCGCGCAAGTGGAAGCGCTGGTGCGCGTCCAGGCGGATAACTACATCGACCACCTGTCGGACAACCCGGAACAGGTGCAAGACCTGGTGCGCGGGCAGAGCGCCGGCCTGGCCAACGAGGTCACCAATGAGATGCGCGGGCGACTGACCACGGCCGATACCGCCCTGGAGACGGTGCTGCGCCGAATGCTCAGGCGGCCGGCGCGGGCCGACCTGCCCGAGCCGCCGCCCGAGGTACAAGCGCTGGCCGGGCCGCGTCTGGTGTATGGCCGGGAGGAAGCCCCCAGCGCAAACCGGGGCGACGAGGCGTATGAATAGCGACGCCGAGCTCCAGGGTCAATACGCCGGCTTCGTCACCCGCGCGGCGGCGTACCTCGTGGACCTGGCCATCATCTCCGCCTCGATCTTCCTGATCAACTGGGCGCCGCGCGTGGCGCTGAACTCTATTGGCATTACCACGAAGTTCTGCCCGTCTTCTGAGTGGGCCAGCGTCCTCTGCCGCCTATTCACCGGCTCGTTGATCGCTTTGAGCGCCGTCTTTCCCTCGCTCTACCTGGTCTTCTTCTGGATGCTGAGCGGGCAGACGCCGGGCAAGAGCCTGCTCGGGTTGCGCATCGTGCAAGTCAACGGCCGCCGCCTCTCCTTCGTGACCGCCCTGCGCCGGCTGGTCGGCTACGGCCTGTCGCTGCTAACCTTTGGGCTGGGCTTCCTGGTCATTCTGGTTGACGACCGCCGCCAGGGGTGGCACGACAAGTTCGCCAGAACCTGCGTCATCTACGCCTGGCCCGGCCAGCAAGACGACGAGTTTCTGGCGCGAATCGAGAAGGCCATTGGCGCGCGGCGTGGCAAACGGCGGTAGCTTCAGCATCTACCGCGGATACCATTTCGCTCCTCTCACCCATACCCCTATAAATCTACGCGCGCGACTCATGACATCTGTGTATAAGTTGCGATGATTCCTCTTCCGCGGCCGCTTTGGAACCTGTTGCATCTCCGGGTAGAATTGGCGCGACAGGACGCACAACCATGACCGACAGCGACATACTACAGGAGACCGACATCCGCCAAGAGGCCGACGAGGCGTTGGAGCCGCGGGCGAAAGTCTTCATCCACAACGACGACGTCACCCCCTACGACTTCGTCGTCATCGTCCTGCAACGCTTTTTCGACCTCACCCCCCTGGAGGCCGAACACGTCACCTACCTCGCCCACGTCTCGGGCGTGGCCTACGTCGCCACCCTGCCCAAGACCGAAGCCGAGACGCGCGTCGGCCGGGCCCACTTCGCTGCCAGCCTAGAGGGTTACCCTCTGACCTTCACCATCGAACCAGAGTAACGCTCTGGACCAAGGAGACATCACCATGAAACTAAGCCTCAACGGCGCCGGGCCTACCGGCCTCGACTGGATCAAACGGGACTTCGCCAGCCTTTCCCCGTCTTACAGCCGCGAATACGCGTTGGTCGTCGACCACGCCCAAGGCTCGGAAGTCTGGGACACCGACGGCCGCCGCTATATTGACTTCATGGCCGGCGTGGCCGTGCTTAACGTCGGCCACCGCCACCCGGCGGTGCAGGCCGCCGTCGAAGAGCAGATCAACCGCTTTTGGCACATCTGCCTGTCTGACTTCTTCTATCCCCAGGCCGTCGAACTGGCCGAGAAGCTCCAAGCCATCGCCCCGATGGACAAGAGCACGAAGGTCTATTTCGGCAACTCCGGCACCGAAGCGGTCGAGGCAGCCATCAAACTCGCCATGTATACGACCGGCCGCACGCGCTTCCTCGGCTTCATGGGCGGCTTCCACGGCCGCACCCTCGGCGCCCTCTCCTTCACCGCCAGCAAGGCCGTCCAGCGCGCCAACTACCTGTCGGGCGTCAAGGTGCAGCACGTGCCCTACCCCAACCCCTACCGCCCCCTGTTGCTGGGCAAGCAAGACGCCTCCTATGGCGAGACCGTCGTCGATTACATCGAGGAGCAGCTCTTCCACTCCATGCTCTCCCCCAACGACGTGGCCGGCATCCTGGTCGAGCCCATCCAGGGCGAGGGCGGCTACATCGTGCCCGCGCCCGGCTTCTTCCAGCGGCTGCGCGAGCTGTGCACCCGTCACGGCATCCTGCTCATGGTCGACGAAATCCAGAGCGGCGCGGGCCGCACCGGCAAGTGGTGGGCCGTCGAACACGAAGACGTGGAGCCGGACGTCGTCTGCTTCGCCAAGGGCGTCGGCAGTGGCATGCCCATCGGCGGCATCATCGCCCGCGAAGACCTGATGACCTGGCAGCGCGGCTCCCACGGCAGTACCTTCGGCGGCAATCCCGTGGCCGCCGCCGCTGCCCTGGCGACGCTGCAAGTCATCGAGCAAGAGGGGCTGATGGCCCGCGCCGCCGAGACCAGCGACTACATCATGGACGCCCTGGCCGAGATGGAAGCCCGTCACCCCAGCATCGGCGAAGTGCGCGGGCGCGGGCTGATGATCGGCATCGAATTCGTCCAGGACCGCCAGACCAAAGAGCGCGCCACGGAACTACGCGACCACGTCATCCAGCGCGCCTTCGAGTCGGGCCTGCTGCTCATTCCCTGCGGCCGCAACGCCATCCGCATGACCCCGGCCCTCAACATCGAGCGGCCGCTGGTCGATGAAGGGTTACACCTGTTCGAGCAAGCTCTCACCGAGGCCGAAAGCGCTTACCTGATCAATTAACCACAGATTCTCGCGGATTCGACGGATGAAACGGATTGAGCCTGGTGCTCAATCCGTTTCATCCGTCAAACCCGTGCCAATCCGTGTTTAATTCCTTCCCCCATGGAGCATAACCCAGTGATATCCGAACGAATCGCCGAACTGAAACAGCAACTCGCCGGCGGCGTCTCCCCGGCCATGGCCACCCCCCTCGTTCCCGAAACCTACACCGTCAACCCGGCCGGCGTTCTCCCGTTGGCCGACTTTCTCATCGACGCGGGCGTCAAGGGACTGTTCGTGGGCGGCACCACCGGCGAGGGAACCCAACTCGACGCTGACCAGCGCCAGGCTCTGCATGAGGCGGCCGTCGCCGCCGCCGCCGGTCGCGTTCCGGTCCTGCTCCACGTCGGCGCGCAGCGGACAGACGTGGCCGTTGCCCTGGCCCGCCACGCCGCCACGCTCCAACCCGCCGCCATCGTCGCCATGACCCCCACTTTCTACACCCTCAGCGACGACGCCCTGGCCCGCTACTACCACACCATCGCCGAGGCCGCCCCCGACATCCCGCTCTTCCTCTACGACATCCCGCAATTCGCCGTCAACGGCATCGGTCCGGCCCTGCTGGCCCGCCTGGCGCGCGAACTGCCGTCGCTGGCCGGCATGAAGACCAGCCGTGTGGACATCCAGTTCGTACGCCAGCTCATTGACGCCATGCCCCGCGATCGCATCCTGCTGGCTGGGAACGAGAGCGCGGCGCTCGGCTCGCTGGCCCTGGGCGCAGACGGACTCATCAGCGGCCTCAGCACGGCCATCCCGGAACCGTTCGTCGCTCTGACCCGCGCCGCCGCCGCCGGCCGGCTGGCCGAGGCCCGCGACTGGCAGCGCTGCATCAACCAACTGCTGGCCCTGCTGGCCGGCGCACGCCTGGGCGGCATCAAGGCCATCCTCAACCAGCGTGACATCGAGGTTGGCCCACCGACCCCCCTGCTCGACGCTACCGATGCCCTCCTGTGGCCGCAGGCGGCCGACATTTTAGGGAAAAATAAGAATCCACAGATTTCGCAGATTACGCAGATTTGAAGAAACCCGTTGTTTGGGAAATGAACGCCGGATAACGCCATGCATCTCATCCTGTTCGATATCGACGGCACGCTCATCAACAGCAGCCGCGCCGGCCGCGCCGCGATGGGCCGGGCGCTGCACGAGGTCTTCGGCGTCGCCGGCGCGGTGCACACCTACAGCTTCGCCGGCAAAACCGACCGGCGCATCGTCCACGACCTCATGACGGCCGAGGGCTGGACGCCGGCCGCGGTCGAGGCGCGCCTGCCCCATTTCTACGAGCGCATGGCCGCCGCCGGACAGGATCTGTTCACCCCCGAACGCATCCGTCCCTGCCCCGGTGTGTTGCCTCTGCTCGACGCCCTCGGCCGCCGCGACGACGTGGTCATGGCCTTGCTGACCGGCAACATCCGCCACACCGTGCCGTTGAAGCTGGCCGCGGCCGGCATCGACCCCGCGCGCTTCCGTGTCGGGGCCTATGGCTCAGATAGCATCGAGCGCGACGATCTGTTCGGACTGGCTGTCGCGCGGGCGCACGAGACGCTGAACCGGCGATTCCAAGCCCGCGACGTGATCGTCATCGGCGACACGCCGGCCGACATTCGCTGCGCCCGCGCCGGCGGCGGGCGGGCCATCGCCGTGGCAACCGGCCCGTTCGCACCTGACGCTTTGAGCGACTGCCGGCCCGATCACCTCTTTCTCGACCTGGCCCAGACGGAGGCCGTACTGTTAGCGCTACTCACCCCGGCCACACAGCCGGGCTGAGAGGAGGAAATTTATGGCGGCGCGCAAGAAGATCGTCATTGAGGATATTTCGTTCGAACCTGGCGGCCCGACCGCTGTGACCACCGAACAACTGCGGGCCTGGGTCGTCTGGCAATTCCCCCGGCTGCGCGCCGGCGGCTACAGCGGCGCCGTCCACCCACCCAGCCCGGAACCCGGCTGGCTCCCCGCCATCGTGGACGCGTCTAACGGGCAAGTGCTCGTCTTCGCCCACATCAAAGAGCGTTTCCCCACTCCCGAAGCCGCGGCCAAACACCTCGATCAAATGAATTAACCACGGATTTTCACGGATTTGACCGATGAACACGGATGGAGTCTGTGGCTCAATCCATCCTATCCGTGAAAATCCGTGGTGGATTTATTTCTAGATCACCGTCCCATTGGGGATGATGGCCCCCTTGGGCACAATGATGATCCCCTGGCTGGAGACCCAGTTCTCCGTCTCCTCATCCGGCCGGTCGGGGATGTAGCGGATCGTCACGTTGCTGCCGATGCGGGCGTTCTTGTCGATGATCGCCCCCTTGATGACCGAATTCGGGCCAACACCCACGTCGGGCCGGTTCAGGCGGCGGTTGTCCGCCCGCTCCTCATCCGTCTCATAGAAGTCCGCGCCCATCAGGATCGTCGACTGGACATTGGCCTCCTGGCCGATAATACTGCGCAGCCCCACCACACACTCGCGCACCGTCGCATCGTGAATGCGGCAGCCATCGGCCAGCAACACCTCATCTAGCCGGGCATTGAAGACCTCTGACCCCGGCAAGAAACGGGCGTGGGTATAGATGGGCGCGTGGGCGTCGTAGAAATCAAACGGCGCGTCGGCCTTCGCCATTTGCAGGTTGATCTCATAGAAGCGGCGAATCGTCCCGATGTCCTCCCAGAACCCGTTGAAGATATAGCCGCAAACCCGGCGCTTCTGAATGGACTGCGGCAAGATGTCGCGGCCGAAGTCAACGTACTTCTCCTCCAGCACTTCCCGCAGCACCTCCATATTGAATACGTAGATGCCCATCGACGCCAGAAACGGCTTGTCCAGGTGCGTCTTGCTCTCGAACTGCTCCAGTTGGGCCGGGTCTTTGGGCTTCTCCGCGAAGGCTGTGATCTGGCTGTCCGTGCCCATCTTCAGGATACCCAGACCGCCCACATCCTCACGCGCCACCGGCTGGACAGCCACGGTGATATCGGCATCCAGGTCAATGTGGCGCTGCACAAAATGGCGGTAATCCATGCGGTACAGATGGTCGCCGGCCAGGATGAGTACATACTTCGCGCCCGCCTCTTTGATCTCTACCCACTGCTTGCGCACCGCATCGGCTGTGCCCTGATACCAGTCCGCGCTGCGCGGCGTCTGCTCCGCGGCCAGAATTTGCACCCAGCCCGGCGAGAACGCATCGCGCGTGTAAGTGCTCCAGATATGGCGGTGCAGCGACGCGGAGTTGAACTGCGTCAGAATGGCGATCTTCTCGATGTCGGCGTGCAGGCAATTGCTCATCGGGATATCGATCAGCCGGTACTTGCCCGCCAGCGGCACGGCCGGCTTCGAGCGCTCCTTCGTCAGCGGGTAAAGTCGGGTTCCCTGCCCCCCACCCAAGATCAGGCCAAGAACGTTTTTCATGTGCGGCATGGTGCTCTCCGTATGAGACGTTAACTGTAGTAGACAGACGACGGACAGCGTAGTTATACCCCTGGCACGTTGTTTTGGCACACACATTGCGCCCATGTTATGATCCCAAGGTTTGTAGCACAGCCTATATTCGTTCGTTCGTAGTCAGGCGATTTATTGCCGTTCTGCCTGCTCTCATGCGTAAAACGGCAATAAATCGCCTGACTACGAACCAATTCTCAGAGGAGCTTTCATGAGTCGTGTGATTCATGTGGACAACCCAGGCAAACGGCGTAATCAGGCCCGGCGTTCCGTCGCCGAGATTCTGCGCCACCTGGGGCGCAAGGCGCAGATCGACGAAGAGGCCCGCGACATGACCGCCATGCTCGTCTTTCTACTGCGCGAAATCAAGCACACGGTGGACGAGTCGGCCAACGCCTGGGAAAAGCGCGGCTACTGGATGAAGGTCGAGCGCTTCGTGCGCGATTGGGAGTGGATTCCCGAGCTGGCCGCCAACATCGACGACGTCATCCGCCACGGGGCCTGGGACCTGCTACCCGAACTGCTGGCCGACCTCTCGCCCCACTTCGACGACATCAAGATCAAGACAATGACCCGCCAGCCCTCCGAGTGGCGCGGAGCCTATCGCAAGCTGCTGACCGAAGCCCCAGCTGTCGGGCCCTATTAAACGGCCGCGGCGTCGTCTGTGGAGGAACAGCTCACGCAAAGAGCGCCAAGAAGCAAAGAACGCCAAGTAAGAACTTTATTCCTTTGCATGCTTGGCATTCTATGCGCCCTTTGCGTGAGCCTCTTAAGATGAAACGATATGCTCGCTTCCTGCTGCTCGTCAGCCTGGGTTTGGTTGCCTGCCGGCCGGCGGTCCCGCTGCCAACACCGGCCGCTCTGGCCGTCGCGCCAACACTCATTCCCCAGACGCCAACCCTAGCGGCGACCGAAACGGTCGCGCCAACCGCGACGACGGCCGGCCCCACCATGTCGGCGGCGACAGTCGATCCCCCCACACCAACCCCGGTAGGGGCGGGTTCGAAACCCACCCCTACCATCGCCACCCCGCTGCCCCCACCCACGCCCCTCATCACCCCCATTTGCCCGCCCGGCCGTATCGAGCATGGGACAGTGGAGAGCGGCGTCGCCGGCGGCCCCATGGCCTACCGCATCTACCTGCCGCCGTGCTATGGCCTGGACGGCCGCGTCTATCCGACGCTCTACCTGTTCGGCGGCAACATCCACGATGATGCCATCTGGGACTCGCTGGGGCTGGACGAGGCAGCCGAGGCGGCCATCAGCGTCGGGGCCATCCCACCGCTGCTCATCGTCATGCCCGACAACGGCTGGCTGGCGAATACGACGACCAGCGGGCCGGCATCCTACGAAGGCTTCGCGCTGAACGAACTCATCCCCCACATCGAGGCCCACTACTGCGCCTGGCCCGCGGCCGAGGGCCGGGCCGTCGGCGGCCTGTCGCGCGGCGGCTATTGGTCGCTCATGATGGCTTTTCGGCGGCCCGACCTCTTCCGCAGCGTCGCCGCCCACAGCCCGGC
>NZ_JAYRVJ010000661.1:0-2788 GCF_041918635.1 Promineifilum sp. (SeqCode) | reverse complement strand
TGCTGCACGGTCAGGTCGACGCTCTCGCCGATGATGCCGCTGTTCTCCGTGACCGATGGGCCGACGAGCAGGGGATTCAGTTCCAGAACCGAATCGTCGTTGAAGCGGGCGTTCAGGCGCGCCTGGGGCAGTTCGACGCGGTAGCCGGTGACGCGCGGGAAGGTGATCTCCAGGTGGTCGCGGTGGGGCCGGACGGCCTGGACGTGGATCGTCCGGTTGGGCTTCTTGGGCGGCGCGACGACCGGTTGGGCGGTGAAGTCGAAGGGGATGCCCAGCACGTCGGCGTACTCGACCGAGAAATGCCCCGCTTCGTCCAGGTCGTAGGATTGGCGGCGCAGGGCGCGGCCGACCACCTGCTCGCACAGCAACTGCGTGCCGAAGGCGCGGACGCCGAGGATGTGGGTGACGGTGTTGCAGTCCCACCCCTCCGTCAGCATGCCGACGGAGACGACGCAGCGGACGGATTCGCCCAGGCGGCCCTGCTTGCCGACGGTGTTCATCACCTCGCGCAGCAAATCCTGATCGGTGATCTTCTCGGCGGCGAGGTGGTCGCCGCGCTCGCGCAATTCGCGGCGGAAGCGCTCGATCTCGTCGGCGGCCATGTCGCGGAAGTTCTCGTCCAGCGCGTCGCCCGATTCGAGTTGCTCGCTGTCGATGAGCAGCGTCACCGGCCGGGCCAGGCGGTTGCCGTGGTCGTCGTAGTTGCGGAAGAGCGGCAAGCGGCCGGCATGGTAGGCTGTCCGGTCGCCGTCGTCGCGGACGAAGCCGCCGATGTAGTCGTAGACCAGTTTGGAGGTCGAGGTGTTGTTGCAGACGACGATGAAGACCGGCGGCGTGGGAATGCCGGCTTCCTGCCAGAGGTCGTACCCCTTGGCGTAGTGGCCGTAGAGGGCGTCGAGCGCCGTCTGCAACTCGGCCGGCAGCGACAGCGGGTCCAGCCCGCCGGCCTTGGCGCGCCCCTTCTTGGGCATGCGGATGCGGATGTGCTCCCACAGGTTGCGGAACTTGGGCATGTCGCCGCCGGGCACGTTGTCGGCCACGGGCACGCGCGGCAGCTTGACGATGCCGCACTCGATGGCGTCCATCAGCGAGAAGTCGCTGACCGTCCAGGGGAACAGCGTGCCCTCGGCGTAGCCGGAACCGCGCAGGAAGAAGGGTGTGGCCGACAGATCGAGCACCCGGCGGAGGCCCTGCGTGCGCTTCACCGCTTCGAGGCCGTTGATCCACAGGCGGGCCGCTTCGTTGTTCTTGGTCGCCTCTTCGAGTTCGTCGCCGCTCAGCTTGCCCTCGTCGTCCTGCACTTTCTCGCGGTAGCAGTGGTGGGCCTCGTCGTTGAGGATGAGGATGTTCTTCATGCTTATCAACTCGGGCATGACCCGCTGGAGCATCTGCCCCTCCGACTCCAGGGTGTCGAGGGCCGGGCCGCGCCCTTGCAACAGTTCGCGCGTGCCCTTGGCCAGATCGAGCCGCTCGCGCCGCTTGAAGGCGTGGTAGTTGGTGACGACGATCTTGGCCTTGCCCAGTTCGGGCAGCAGGTCGGCCGGGATCAGTTCGCGGCTGGCGTAGTAGCTGTCGGGGTCGTTGGGGTAGAGGACGCGCAGACGGTCGCGGATGGTGATGCCGGGGGTGACGACCAGGAAGCCGCGGGTGAAGCGGTCGCTCTGCGGGTGGCGCGCGGCGTTGATCGTCTGCCAGGCGATGATCATCGCCATCACCATCGTCTTGCCCGCGCCGGTAGCCAGCTTGAGCGCGGTGCGGTTCAGTTCCGGATTGGCCTCGGCCGTGGCGTCGAGGAGCGTATCGAGCAGCGCGGCCTCGTCCTTGCCCATCTTGGGGGCGACCTCGGTCAGCCAGATGATCGTCTCGACGGCCTCGATCTGGCAGAAGAACGGCCGGACGCCCTGAAAGGGATGGTGACGCCAGTGTTGCAGCAGGCGCGCCGTCTCCGGCGTCACGCGCCACTTGGCCGGATCGGGGATCATGCGCCATTCGTCTACCCGCTTGCGAATGGCATTGACCATCGAGGTGGTGTCATACTGGCGCTCGGCCGTAGTCACGCCTTCCGCGCCAATCGCCAGGGCGGCCTGGTGGTAGCCGCTGCCCTTCTTGTCTTTGCGCTTGCGCGGCTTGGGAACGGGCGTGACGAACTTGGCGCTGCGCCGGTACTCCAGGATGGCGTTGGTGGGTTGGCCGTCCTCGTCTAGCTCCCAGTGCCGGCTGGGATATTCGTAAGGTGAATTGAGAATGGGATGAGTGAAGAACGCTTCCGACATGGGCGTCACGGTTCCTTCTCGCCGGTATCCGTCGAGCAGGGGATACTTCTCTGATTGTCGTCAACCGTAGCGAACGCCCCACAAGGGGCGGGCCTCTTTTCCATCTGAGCCTCTCAGACGGAACCCTCCCTGCAATGAACGGCGGACTCGTGACCGTTAACCGGTTCCCCCGCGAAGCGGGATCGGCCACAACACGGAAAGTATAATGACATATTGTCGCGGTGTCACGCGATATCGATCATCCGATAGACCTGACAGGTTTGCGGCAAACCTGTCAGGTCTGGGAGTTACTCCTCAAACCTCCCCGGATACCCCCGAATCATCGCCCGCAGCACATCCTGGCCGTCTGCGCCGACAACCCGCCCCGCCAGCCGCACCCACCCCTTCTCGCTGACCTCGGCGATCTCCGCCTCGGCCGTCACCGTGTCGCCGATGTAGACGGGGCCGAGAAATTCGAAGGTCATCTCCGTCGCCAGGAAGGCCCACAGCCCGCCAAGGTGGGTCAGCAGGCTGGC
>NZ_JAYRVJ010000660.1:0-15923 GCF_041918635.1 Promineifilum sp. (SeqCode) | reverse complement strand
TCTACTGCTCCGGCCAGGTCGCCTGGGACGCGGACGAGGAAATCGGCGCGCGCGATGACCTGGCCGAGCAGACGCGCCGTGCCCTGCGCAATGTGGCGCGCGCCGTGGAAGCGGCTGGCGGGACGCTGCGCGACGTGGTTTCGCTGCGTATCTACATCGTCGGCGACCACATCCGCCATACGACGGCCATTCGCGAGACGCTGCTGGAGACGTTTGGCCCGCGCGACCAGCCGGCGGCGACCTGGATCGGCGTGGCGGCGCTGGCTAACCCCGATTTCGCCATCGAGATCGAGGCGGTGGCGGTGCTTGATTAACGTGGGGTGGTTTGCCAAATCGCCCTACGCCTGAGGCGCAGCGTTACGCATGCGAATGCACGAGTATTGCAATGTTGACGCCACCACCGCGTCGCGCAGCGGCCAGAGCGACGGGGTAAGACGCAGTTCCATGTCGCGTCGCGCCAACTCGCCCAGCAGGTCGTCTACGCGCCGGACGCCCAGCGGCGCGACCGGCTGCTCGCTGACGTAGTAACCCGCGCCGGCGTCTCGCACATGGAAGCTGTCGGCTGGAAGCTCATAGAGATAGTGCCTTGTCTGCCGAACCGCGTCGAGCCAGCCCGATTCGATAGCCACGACGTAGCGGGTCGTCGTCACGCCTAGCAAACGGGCCACGTCAGCCGGATCGCTCTCCGGCAACGCGTAGAAGGTCACCCGCGGGCAGCCGCGCGGCAGCAGGTAGTTGTGTAGCAACTGCTCGCCGATGGCCCACACGACCGGCCGGTCGAGAGGCGGGTCGCGCGGATCCGGCAGGCGCGGTTCAAACCGGGTGATGCCCGCTTCCTCACTGACGTGGAACAGTCGATCAACCGCCATCCAGCCCGTCCACTCGTTCCAGCAGCGCCCGCATCCAGTAGGCCACCCCGCGGGCGTAGCGCGCCCGCAGTTCCGCGCCGACTTCGTCGAGATACGAGCCGACCGCGTTGATCCACGTTAGCGCCCGAACAATCGTCCCTACAGCCAGCGCTAAGTCGAGCGCCCGCCGCCGTTCGGCAACTGCCATCGACACGTCCCAACGGCTCAGATAGACACCATACAGATGCTCGACAGTCACGTGGTCTGGCTGGATAGATGAACGGATCGGCCAGAAGCGTTGCGCCGACACCATCTGCACGAACGGGTGGCTGATACAAGCGTCACCGTAGTCGAAGAAGACGTAACTCGTGTTTTCGCCCAGCCGGACAAAGATATGCCCATCGTGCAGATCGTCATGCACCAGCGTGACGGGCGGGCCGGACGCCGCCAGTTCGGCGCAGACCGCCTCTACGCGCGGCAGCAGGGCGCGCAGTTTGGGCAGGTCGTCCGCCGTCAGAGCTTCAGGCGCATCGTGGAGTAAGCGCTCCGGCCGGGCCAATAGCTCCCGGTAGAGCGCGGGTAGTATCTCCGGCCGGCGGTCGGGGACACCTAGCGCCAACAGCCGGCCCACATCTTGCGATAGGTCGATCTGGAGATCGGCCAGCCGCCCCAGAACCATCGACCAATGCCGGGCGATATCGGCTACATCCTCCTGCAACACGTCGCTTAGAACCGGGCCGCCGTCGGGCATCAGCAGCCAGGCGCGCCCCAGGTCGGCGGCCAGCACGGGCAGCACGTCCCCCGGCCGGCGCTCGGCCAGATAGCACATGAGGGCCGGCTCGAACCCCTGCGACGGGGCGCACGCCTTGAAATAGACGTCGCCCGTCATCGTTGGAAAGCGGTAGACGGCCGACCAGGGCAGCACGCGGACTTCGGCCGGCGAGCTGGTTAGCGCGATGCCGCGTTCGGCCAGCTTCTGTTCGACCCACTCGGCCGTCGCGGCCAACCAGGTAGGGTCTTCACGTTGGCGGAGTAGATTCGCTGTCAAGGGCGCACCTCGGCCGCCGGTTAGGGCGGCCGAGTACTTTATTACGAGAGAGGAAGATAGGCAAGACTAAAGAACGCCCGCCTCCACCAGCGCCCGCACGGTGATCGCCAGACCCGCCAGCGTGATGAACGTTGCGCTGGCCATTGGCAGCAGGCGCGTCGTCAGCCGGCTGTGACGAATGGGTAGCCGCTCCAGGAAGCGCCCGGCGTAGACCATGATCAGGCCGATGCCGGACAGCACCCCGGCCAGTCCGACGCTGAAGGCCAGAATGAGCGCCAGCCCCACGCCGACCTGCCGCAGGGCGATGGCGCTCAACATCAACACGAGCGCCGAGGGGCAGGGCAGCAGGCCGCCGGAGATGCCCAACGCCAGCAGGTTGCGCCAAGTGAGCGCCTCATTTTTTGCCTCGCCGTCGTGATGATGATCGTGCTCGTGGTGGTGATCACGGCTGTGATGAGTATGTGCGTGGTCATGGGGCGCGTGGCTGTGGCCGTGGTCATGCGCGTGGTCGTGGTCGTCATGGATGTGGGCCGGAGCCAGCACGCGGGTCGCGCCGCCCGTCGCGACCCCGGCGAAGGCCAGCGCCCGCGCCGGCGCGATGGGCGTCGCCGGTTGTTCTTCCGGTGTATGGGCATGAACGTGCGCGCTCGGCCCGTGATGGTGACCATCCGGCCCGTGGGAGTGCCCCTTGCCGAAGTGGAAGTGGTAGGGTCCATGATCGTGGCTCTCGCCGCGGCGGTGGCTCAACCAGTGGCGCACGTGGCCGCGCAGGATGGACGCGCCGATGAAGACGACGAGCAGGCCCGACAGCACGCCCAGCCACGGATACAGCTTCTCCGGCAGGACGAACCGCGAGGCGAACAGCACCAGGAAGCCCAGCGCGAATACGCCGGCCGTGTGGGTGATGGTCGTCGTCAGGCCCAGGAAGAGGGCGTGCCGCGCCGTACCGCGCGAACCGACCAGGTACGCGCCGACGATGGTCTTGCCGTGGCCGGGTGTCAGGGCGTGGGCCGCGCCCAGGCCGACGGCCACCAGCAGCGCCGCGGCGATGGCCCCCGGCGTGTCCAGCGTGCGCGAGAGCAGGTTAGCGAACTCGTCCTGACTGAAACGGTTGGCTGCCGCCGTCTGCGCCGCGCCGACCGGTTGCACCCGTTCGGTCAGGGCCGCGCCCTGTGGCGTATAGCGCGCCTCGGCCCGGTTGACGCTCAATGGAGCCTGGAGCAGGTCGGCCGGGTAGTCGCGCAACTGGTTGCTGACGTCGGTCGCCGGGACGGTTGAATCGGCCAGCGCGCCTTCGCTCGCCGCCAGCACCACTTCCTGCCAGCCCAACCGTCCGGCGAAGTTGCTATCCTCATAGACCACGTCGCGCGCGCCCTCCGCCGCCGGCAGCGCCGCCGACAGCCACACCTCCAGCCGCAGCGTCTCCAAGCCGCCCTGGCCCGGCGGATAGCTGAGTTCGTGGCGATCCGGCTGCAAGCGCAGTTGCTCTCCACCCACGCTCAGCATCAGGTCCGCCGCCAGGGCCGGCACGGTTTCGGCCAACCAGGCTGACTCCTCAGCCGTACTAACCGCGCCATCGCCATCAGCGTCCATCGTCTGGCGCTCCTGAAAGGTGGGAATCTCGGCCATGTCCACGATGTAATGAACCCCGGCTGTCGCGCCCGCGAGCGTCACCGCGCTATAGCGGCTGATCGTGAAGTTGCCCAGCGGGTGGGCGCTGACCACACCGGCTACGCCGAGGATCACCAGCGCCACCACCACCGCCGCCAGTCGTCGAACCAT
This sequence comes from Promineifilum sp. (SeqCode), assembly GCF_041918635.1. Classification (NCBI taxonomy): domain Bacteria; kingdom Bacillati; phylum Chloroflexota; class Ardenticatenia; order Promineifilales (SeqCode); family Promineifilaceae (SeqCode); genus Promineifilum (SeqCode); species Promineifilum sp. (SeqCode). The sequence continues at coordinate 12,245 of NZ_JAYRVJ010000660.1, read as the reverse complement.
GCGTCTTCTCGCCATCTTACCTACCCCCTCTACCTCTGAAATCTGCGTAATCCGCGAAATCTGTGGATTCTTCTTAATCTTCCAACGAGGCCAGCGTCTCGCGCACGACCTCGGCTTGTATCAAATCAAAGTGCGGGTTCAGTTCCAGCGCGCGGCTCAGGTAGTCGGCCGCTGCCTTGTCGTCCCCCTGCGCCGCCCGGATCAGGCCGGCGTGGTAGTACAAGGCAGCGTCCTGCGTGCCCAGCGCCAGCGCCTTGTCGGCCGCCGCCCGCGCCTTGTCGAGCCGGCCCAGGCGATAGAGCACCCAGGCCAGCGTGTCGTAGGCGTAGATGTCCTGGCGCGCGGCCAACTCGCCCTCGGCGTAGACCAGCGCTTTCTCCACCTGCGTATTGTGGTTGGCGAAGAAGAGCGCCATGTGCCGGTTGTAGAGCACCCCTTGTCCTTCATCCAATTCGTGAATGAGCGCCACCGTGTCGTACTGCATGCGTGCTGCATCCGTATTGCCGCGCAGTGCGTACAGGTCGCCCAAGAAGGCAAGAAAACCGGGTTGTGGCAGGCGTTCCACCAGCGCTTCGTAGTCGGCGATGGCCTCATCTAGGTCGCCCCGCGCCGCTGCAGCCTTGCCGCGCCCGGCCAGCGCCAGGTAGTAGCCCGGCAACGCCTCGTCCGCCTCGCGATACCATTTGGCTGCCCGCCGCACGTCGCCGCTGTTGAAGTACAGTTCGCCGAGCTGGAAGCGATACCAGGCCAGTTCCTCGCCCCCTAGATCGAGCACCACCATTTCGTCGGCGGCGCGCCGCATCCAGTCAATGGCTTCGTCGGGCCGCCCCCGCAGCCAGGAAAGACGCGACATCCGGCTGTAGACTGGCCCGCCTGGGGCCGCGTCGAGCAGCCGGCGGTAGGCCTGTTCCGCAGCCGCGTAATCGCCCAGTTCGAGATGCGCGTCGCCCGCCGCCGCCAGCGCTTGCAGCGAGTCGGGCGCGCCGGCCAGCGCTGCCTCGGCCGCCGCCAGCGCCTCGCCGAACTGGTGGTTGCTAATGAGGACGCTACCCAATAAGGCGCGCGCCGGCTCGTAGCGCCCGTTGAGTTCGAGCGCACGGTGTAGCGCCTCCTCGGCGCGGGTGTACGCTGCCGCGTCGCCCGTCTCGCGGCCCTGCATCAAGTAAGCGCGACCGAGGTTGGTCAGCGTGATGTAGTCCTGTGTGTTCGGGCGCAGCCGGCCGCTCCAGAAAGCGATTTGCTGATCGGGCGGCATGATGTCCGGCGCAGGCGGTTCCGCCGGTCCGAAGACAGCGTCCAGCAGGCCCATCCCCGCCACCTGACCGCGAACGAGCCAGGAGCCGGCCAGGAGCAGCATTGTGCAGAGAATCAGAAGAAACAGCTTACGGTTGTTCATCGCGACTACCTCGCGTCACGGGCCGGTCGGGCCGGCAGTTGACTGTTGGCCCGACCGGCTCTTGGTCAGAGGGCGACTCAGGCTCGCCGCGATCCTTAGTTCGGATCGGCCATGTAGGGGAACTCGTCCATGAACATATTGTCGTTGGCGTCGATGCAGTCGCTCGGAATGCCGCCGTTGGTGACGACGGTCAGTTCGAAGTCGATAACATCCTCCGGCAGTTGGCGACCGTTGAGCGTGCCGACGAACCCATCGGTCGAGGTCGTGTCCAGCGTCAGTACGTCGGGCAGCAGCAGACCGGTGATCGAGTCAGCTGTCGCCTGGTCGTAGCCACCGAGGGCCATCAACACGGCCGAGAAGCGCCCACCCCACCGGCTCAGGTCGTCCTTCGGCTCGGTGTTGTTGTAGGCGTCCTTATTGGCCGAGTCGATGAAGACGGTGTTCAGCGCCGGCTTGCCCATGCGGTCGAAGGAACGACCGTTGGTGGAGGAAGTGCGCGCCCAGACGTTGATCGTGTCGCTGTCGCCGACCAACTGCGCGGACGGAATCTCGACGACGATGCCCGTGACGTTCAGGCCGGCGAAGAAGTCGACGGCGTCGGCGTCGCAGAACGTCCGGCTGCCACCCGCGCCGCCCACCTGATCGCGGAACGCCTGCAAGTCGAAGAAGAACGGGTCATCGCGCAGGCCGGCGAAGAACTGGCCGCCGGTCTTGACCGGCAGCACTTTGTTGGTCATGCCCGCGGCGATGCGCCGCTGCTTACCCGTCTCCAGGTCTTTCCAATACAGGTTCAGTCGTTGCGCGCCGTTGGGCCGGGGCTTCTGCGCCCGCACCAGCAGCAGGATGTCGCCCTTATAGTCGCCGTCGTTGTCGATGACGATGTCATAGCGGGAGCCGGGGTTGGAGCGCAGCGTCGTCGGGCTGAGGACGCCGGCCGCCGGATTGACCGTCATCGCCAGCACGGTGTTTTCACCGTTGACGAAGGCATAGACGTCGTTGATGTCCAGCCGTCCATCTTTCTGGACAGCCGGCGCATCCAGGTGATCGGCCGCTCTCGCGCCGAACGCCGCCAGACCAAAGACCAGGGCCATTACTACCCCGGCCAAGACAAGGATCGATCGCATCTTTTTCATCTCATCAATCTCCTTCTGGCACCAAACCGTTATCTGAAATGGTCACATGGAATACTGAGTATCGTTATCGCCTTTCGAATGATCGGCCCGCTCATATCGTCTCTTTGGGGTGTTGTATCCTCCTTCGGCCTTCCGGCCGTGCAGAGCAAACGTGGAAGCTCCGGTGAAGCTTTTTCGTATGCTGTTGCCCGATGTTGCTACCCACATTACGCAGCGCCAGGACGGCTGCATTTCATCAGATGGGGAAATTGGTCGAATTGGTTCTGGTTCGCCCCAAGCCGCCAAATAAAAAGAGCGCGAGCCTGTTGGGCCGCGCTCTGCTCCAAGCGGTAAATTCAGGGCCAGACCGGCCGGTCTGGTTAGGAAACACCACCAAAGAGGATAATCTTGTCGGGCGTTGGCTGCTCGCTGCCCCCTTCTGGTTCCATGGAGACGCCTACCCCTTCGAGGGTGTCGAGGGTCATATCGGCGATGCGATGTGTTCCGACGCCACGCTCGTCCACAGTGAACAGCCCGGCGCTGACCAACGTCTGATCGATCATCAGCCATGCCTGATAGGTGGAGCCGGCCGGCAGCGGCGGCAAGTTGGCGACACTGAGCATCGCTTCGGACGTGGCCGGGTCGAACGTCAGCGTGCCCACGGCCGTGGGGTTCGCGCCGCTGGCGTCGCCGATGGCGACAGTCGTCATGCCGGGTTGCTGGTAATGGGCCAGTAAATCCTGACTGGCTGCCAGTTCGTTTCGGAGCGCGTCATTCTCGGTGCGCAGCACGCCCGCCTCGCCCTGTAACCGGGCGGTCTCGCCCTCCAACTCGACCACTCGCGCCTGCAAGTCGCCGACCTGGTCGCGCAATTGGCCCACTTGCCGCGACATCTGCCACAGGCCAAACGCGCCCAGCAAGAGAAGCAAAACCGCGAAGCCCAGAGCGCGGCCCACGTAGAAGCCCTTCAAGCCGCCCGGCCACCATCGTCGTTTGGCCGGAGCAGGGGTTGCGACCTGTCGGGCCGCAGCGCGCGGAGTCGCGACGGGCGCGGCGGGGCTCTCCGCTTCGATGCGGGCCATGAGCCGCTGTTTGACGACCGGGGAGGGGGTGATTGGCTCGAGATCGGCGACGAACTCGGCCGCGGCGCTCATCGCTTCCATCAGACGCGCCTGGGCCTCCGGGTTCCCGGCCACGTAACGCTCCACTTCTTCCCGCTCCTCCCGGCTCAGGGCGTCGAGGGCGTAGAAGGGGAACAGCTCTTCTTCGATCCGCGTATTGCGTTCCATTACTTACTCGTTCACCGCGCCTTCCAAGAACGACCGCAACTTTTGCAGGCCCAGACGGGCTCGCGTATGGACTGTGCCCAGTGGCAGGCCGGTTGCGCTGGCGATCTCCTGGCGCGTGAGCCCCTGGAAGTAAGCCAGTTCGAGGACGCGCTGCTGCTCCTCCGAGAGTCGCTCCAAGGCGTCCTGAAGCTGGCCGGCGGCGATAGCCTGCTCGGCCGCTTCCGGCACGCTTTCCTCGGCCACGGCCAACTCGACCAGCCGTTCTTCGGCCTCGTCGCGCGCCGCCTGTGGCCGCACATTTTGCCGCCGCAGCACGTCGAGCGCCTGCCGCCGGGCGATGCTGAACAGCCACGCTCGCAATGGCCCCTTGTGGGGATCAAATGTTCCCGCCTGGCTCCAGACGCGCCAGAACGTTTCCTGCAAGACTTCCTCTCCCACGGCTCGATCCTGGACGATCTTGACAGCGATGCCCAGGACGATGGGCGCGTGACGGTCGTAGAGGCGCTCGAAAGCCGCCGTGTCGCGCGCCGCGATACGGGCCATCAACTCCTCATCGGTTACACCCGCCACTTCCGCGCCTGTCGCCATAGGCTGCCAGGTATTGACCTATCAAGCGCTGTCGCTTCTACTTAATGATACGCAGTTGATCGAGTTCTGAATGTTAACGCAATTGGGTGATCTGCAAAATACCAGGAACGCGGTAGAATCGCGCGTGGAGTAAGACCCTATGAGCGATCAGAATCCCAAAGAGACAAAGCAAAGCGGCGGTCAGTACATGGGCCTCGGAATTGCCATCGGTATAAGCCTCGGCCTGATCTTCGGTCTGCTTATGGATAATCTCGCCATGGGCGTGGCTGTCGGCGCGGGCCTAGGTGTCGTCCTGGGCGCGATGTTCAACGCGCAGAGAAGGGGGAGTTGACGGTTTACTTAAGCCACATCTGATATGTCCCGCCTATACCCGCGCCGAGGGCCATGCCCGCTATCGCGCCAGCCAACATCATCACCGGCAGGTCGCCGGATTCATAGCCGAGCATGGCGCCCAGGATAGCACCGATAGCTAATCCGACGATCAGGCCGGCTATCAGCGGTTGGGTGTTGTGGGCCTGGCCATTGCGAGCCAGACCGAAACTGATTATCACGGCCAACGCCAGCGCGACCGCAATGCTCAGCGGAACGAAGACGATCCATTGTGGTATAGTCATGGCAATTGCCCCCATTTTCCCCTACAAACAGTATACCACAGACCTCACCCAGCGGATATGACCAACCGCGTCCGTTTTGCTAGACGTGGGTCGACGCTGCCTAGAGGATGCGCACTGCTGGCCGTCGCGGGAGGCGCAGGCCGTCAAATGATGGTACAGTAGCGATCATCAACCATTGGAGAAGGGTAGCCAATGCATTTGTATCTGATCCGCCACGGGCAAAGCTTTGTCAATTTGCGAGAGTGGACTGGCGGCAACCGCGATACGGGCCTGACCGACCTGGGACAGGCACAGGCTGCCGCGTTGGGCGCGTGGATGCCGACGGAGATCATCGCCGTGGACGTGCTCTATGCCAGCACCATGCAGCGGGCGCGGGAGACGGCCTCCTACGTAGCCGATGCCTACGGCATCCCTATCCAGCCCGATGACCGTCTGCGCGAGATAGGCAACAATCGCGCCGATCACCTCCCCTGGCCCAGCGACGACCTGCCGGAATATAGCGACTACTGGGGCAGCGAGCGGCCGTTTGCCTCGATTACACCCACGCGCGAAGGAGGCGAGAGCCTGATGCACTTCCGCACGCGGATAGGCTCTTTCGTAGAGGACATGATCGAGCGCCACCGCGACCAGGTTGTCGTGGCTGTCTGTCACGGCGGGGTGATCGAGTTGACGTTCGACCACATCTTCAACGTCGGCCCGTGGCGGCGGTGCGAAGTGTGGTGCCGCAACACGGGCATCACTCGCTTCGAGTACGTGGAGCATCCGCGCCGCGAGACGTGGCGGTTGCACTATCACAGCCGCTGCGATCACCTGCACGGCATCGAATCGGCGGCGGCCTCGATGACGCAGCAGGAGTAGGCAGGTGGCGCGAAACACAATCGAACAGCTCAAGCCGGAAACCGTCGCCACGCCCGTGGACTACAGCCGCAAATGGCTGGTCATGCTGTCCGTGGCGATGGGCATCTTTCTGGGCACGATTGACGGTAGCATTGTCAACGTGGCCCTGCCCACGCTTTCCACGGCGCTCGGCGCTGACTTTGCCACCGTGCAGTGGGTGGTGCTTGCCTATTTGCTGACCATCGCCACGTTGATGACGGTTGTCGGTCGGCTGGCCGATATGTATGGTCGCAAACGGCTGTATAACTCCGGCTTCGTCGTCTTTACCATCGGCTCTCTGTTGTGTGGGCTGGCTCAGACCGTCGGCCAACTGATCGCCGCGCGCGTGCTACAGGGCGTTGGCGGCGCTCTGGTGGTGGCATTGGGTATGGCGCTGGTCACCGAAGCCTTCCCGCCGAGCGAGCGCGGCCGGGCGCTGGGCATTGCCGGCTCCATCGTCTCTGTTGGCATCATCACTGGCCCAACGCTGGGCGGCATCATTATAGAGAACCTGTCCTGGCACTGGATCTTCTTTGTCAACGTCCCGATCGGCATTATCGGCACGGTGTTGGCGGCGCGCTTCCTGCCCAACACGCGCCCGCCCGGCGGCCAGCAGTTCGATCTGGGCGGCGCGGCGACGCTGTTTGTCTTTTTGCTATCGCTGTTGTTAGGGTTGACCGTGGGGCAGCAACAGGGTTTCACCAGCGGCACGGCGCTAGGGCTTTTCGTGACGGCGATAGTTTTCCTGATCGCTTTCATCGTGCTGGAACGCAGCCACCCCCAACCTATCCTCGCGCCGGAACTGTTCCGCAACCGGCTCTTCACCGTCAATCTGGTGACCGGCTTCTGCGTCTTCGTGGCGATGGGCACGAACCTGCTGCTGCCGTTCTATCTGGAGTCTGTCCTGGGCTATGGCGTGCAGCAAGTCGGTCTCATGCTGGCGGCGGTGCCGGTCATGTTGGGCATCGTCGCGCCCATCTCCGGCACGCTTTCCGACCGCTTTGGCAGTCGGCCTATCTCAGTCCTGGGTCTGGCCATGGTGTTTATCGCCTTTTTGCTCGTCAGCACGCTCACGACAACCACGTCGGTTCTCGGCTTTGTTCTCCGCATGGCGCCGCTGGGCATCGGCCTCGGCCTGTTTCAATCGCCCAACAACAGCGCCATCATGGGAACCGTGCCGCGCGAGCGGTTGGGCGTCGCGTCCAGCCTGTTGGCTACCACGCGCACGTTGGGCCAGACGGTCGGCATTGCCGTGCTGGGCGCGCTGTGGACGGCGATGGTCTTTCGCGCGGCGGGCGGAGCGGTGGTGGGTGGGGCCACGGCTGCGCCGATCGAGGCGCAAGCGGCCGGTTTGCGCGCCGCCGTGCTGATCGCGGCCGGTCTGGTGGGCGTCGGTCTGCTTATCGCCCTGTGGGTGTGGCGGCAGGAGTCGAGTGAGGCGGCGCGCTAGTCCACTGCTTACGCACGTCGGCGTCGATCAAGCTGTAGTTGCGCGCGTCCATCGAATGCCCTCCCTTCTGATTTTGTCGGCAAAATGGATCTGTTCCAGCGGCAGGATGTCGATATCCTGTCCTAGCCGGCGCGAGACTTCGGCGGCCATGTCGAAGAAATCACTTCGCCCCTTCCACTGAACGGCCACATCAATGTCCGACCCGGCGTGGTAGCGCCCCCGTTGGGCCAGCGACCCGAAGACGTAAGCTTCATCCACGCCGAACTGTGGCAGAACTTCCTGCAGAACGGTCAGCACAGTCGCCAGGGTGTCCACTCGCCGCCGTTCCCACTCGGCATGTCGTTCGGCCAGGGCTTGATCGAGAACCGAGGTGTCATATGGCATGTATTGATTATAGCGCAAGCTACAGCGAACATCGCGCCTGCGAACGGTAAGCCACGCCCGACTATAGTCGAATGTCGGTTGCTCCCCCGATCACCCGCGCCGCGCCTGCGCTTTCCACGTCCGATAGCGGGTCGCAGTCGCGCAGTTTGCCAAAGTCCAGCCCGGTGATGGCCTCTATGCGCGTCACCGGAACCTGATACGTCTTGTACGCATCTCCGTAGGCGAACTCCAGGTCTTCCAGCAGGTTCTTCTGGGTCTGGATGAAGCCGGTCGCGGCCAGCGTCCGATCCGCCTTGACCATGACGGCCACTTTCCAGAACTCGGCCGGCAACTGGTAGATGCCGCGGTACGGCATGTCGTCGGCGCGCAATACCGGCCCGGTGAACACTGACACTTTCATCTTCTCGTTTTCGGCGTTCACGAGGACGTAGTCCTCCAGGTCGTTCCAGATGCCCTTGTTGAACCGGCCGTGCTGCGGCGCGCAGTTGGTGAAGTGAAAGCTGTCCTCCTGAGCGGTAGGCGCCAACGGCCCCCAGACCGGATCGAGCCGCCGGACGAGATGCCCCCGATCCAGGTCATTGCGCTTGTACAGTTCCGGCCCGCTTTGGTGCTCGCGGGCGATGCGCGGGTCGAAGTACCAGACGTCGCGGCGGGTGAGGCTCCGATTAATCGCCCGGCCGTCGATATTCACCGCCGTATAGTAGGCGATGCGGCGCGACCGGCACATGACCAGCGAGAAGTGAACGTATTTCAGGACGTAGCCGTTGCCGTCGAGCAAGGGAGCGGCGTCGGCCAGCAGGGCGGGGGTCAGCTTGGGCAAGGGCACGCGCGGCCCCAGAAAACGCGGGTCGTATCCCTTGGCCTGGGTGAAGGCCTCGAGATCGCGCTCAACCGCCACTGCTTCGACCACCGGCCCGGCAATTCGCTGCGGCGCGGGTTGCCCGTCAAAAAGTTCATGGAGCAGCATTTGTTGTGCAGCGCTCAATTCGTCCGTTGCGGCCAGTGCCCGTAAATGGGCCACAATGCTGCTGACGCGCACGCCTTCATTGGCCGCATAGGCGATGCGATCCTCCCCCATCTCCGGCATCCACACCGCGCCATCGACCGACAGGATTTGCCCGGCCTCGTTCCGCTGCTTGACGCCAGCGTGGTGCAGTGCGACCACCTGCCATTGATCGTTCAGCACGGGCGAACCCGACGCGCCCGGATCGGTGTCGGTGGTGTAGTGGAGGTACGAGTCGAAGAGATCGACGATCTGGTTGTTGCGCAGCGCGATTTTCTTCGGCGCGCCTTCCGGGTGTTGGACGATGGCGACGTACTCCTTGAGCAGAACCTTGCCCTGCTGCTCAATGAGCGGCAGAAACCCGTAGTCGCTCAGACTCGTCTGGCCGTCGGTAGCCGTGCCGCGCAACGCGACAAGCGTGAAGTCAAGATCGTCGTCCGTGTAGAAGAAGCGGTCGGGTTCCATGCCGAAAATCACCGGCGGGCGCGGGGTGTAGGTCTCATCGTCTTCGTAGTCGAAGTCGATCAGGCTGCGGTGGGCATCTTCGGCCGTGGGCAGGACGTGGTTGTTGGTCAGCAGCAAATGGCGCGAGACTAGGAAGCCGGTTCCCCAATTTTGCACCCGGCCGCTCCGGTCGCGCACCTGGATGCGGCCGACGGCGCGGGCCGCGCGGCGGCCGATTTCTAGGAAGTTGATTTCCAGCAAGTCGCTCGTGCCCAGGATACGTTCGAGGGCCGATCCATCATCGGGGTGGAGCATTTCGAGGCGATTGTCGAAACGCTCCATCTCGGCCAGGTCAAGCGTTCCTTTGCCGGCCTGGTTGAGTTGGGCTTCCCGCTGGGCCTGCCGCGCTTGGAAGCGGGCGGCCGCGGCCTGATCGTGGCGTTCAACGCTCATGAGTGGTCTCCTGTGCCAGCCTGGTCTGAGCCGAACTACAGGCAGAATAGCGCAATCATCTGAGTGCCGCAAGCGCCGCGCGTGCTATAATGCGCCACTATGATCACTGAGGCTTTGCTAGACCAGACAAACGAAGACCCGGGCGGCGGCCTGGAAGATGGCCCCGTGTTGTCCGCCGGCTGCAAGACGATTGTGGCCAATGCCATTTCCACCATTCTCGAGGCGGTCGGCGAGGACCCGGAGCGCGAGGGGTTGCTCAATACGCCTAATCGCGTCGCCCGTTCCTATGACGAACTGCTGATCGGCTACAAGATCGATCCGGTGGCGCTGCTGAACAATGCGCTGTTCGACGTCACCTACAGCGAGATGGTCATCGTCACCGACATCGACTTCTACAGCCTGTGCGAGCACCACATGCTGCCCTTCTTTGGCAAAGTGCACGTGGCCTACATCCCTGACCGCAAGGTGATCGGCCTGTCGAAGATTCCGCGCGTGGTCGAGGTGTTTGCCCGGCGCTTGCAGATTCAGGAGCGCATGACGCGGCAGATCGCCGAGCTGATTGACGAACTGGTGAAGCCGCTGGGCGTGGCCGTGGTGGTTGATGGGCTGCACATGTGCGTGGCGATGCGCGGGGCGAAGAAGGCCAACGCTCGGATGCGGACGAGCGCCCTGCTAGGCACGTTCGCCGACAACCCCAAGACCCGCTCGGAGTTCATGGAGCACATTGGGCCGGTGACGCGGGCGCTGCTGTAGGGACATGGACACGACGGCGCTAAAGGTGCAAGACGTTCAGGCCGAGGTGCTCCTCGAACGGCGAAAAGTCGCGATCGGAGTGGAGCAGGGTGAATTCGTTGGCAATACAGTAGCTGGCGATGAGGCAGTCGATGGTGCTGCTCAAGCGCCGGGATCATCAAGCCACATCTCGAACCAGTAAGCTAAATAGCGCCAGCGCCCCCATTCATCGTAGACGGCCAGCATATCTTTCTCCGGCCGCCGCTCGCCGCCGAAGTAGCGCGCGCTGACGAAGTCGCGGAAGACGGTATCGTAGCCCACCTCGTCGTAACGGCCGATCAGCATGAGCAGGGTGGCCGCGGCGTAAGGCCCGACGCCCTTGATCGATAGAAGCTCCCGCTTCAGGTCGGCCGTCGGCAGCTCGCTGTGCAGTAGCCCCTCCAGGTCTAGCTCGCCGGCGGCGACGCGGCGGGCAAGTTCCTGCACGTATGGCCCGCGATAGCCGAAACGGGCCACCTCGGTGAAGGTCTCCGGCGGCGCGGCGGCCATCGCTTCTGGGGTGGGGAAGGCGCGTTGGGTCGGGTCACCGGGGAAGGAAGCGCCTAATGCGTCGACCAGCGCGCGCACCATGCGTTTCGTGCCGCCCCATTGGGTGTTGGTGGTGGCGATGGTCTTGACGACATCTTCGAAGAGCGTCGGTGAGCGCAACATGCGCCCCAGCCCGTCGCCGATCGCGCTCCATCGCCCGCCGCGTTGGGCGCAGAGGGCGTAGAACTCGCCGAACTCCTCATCCACGCGGAACATATGGCCGACCTTACGCGCGATCTCGGCCACGTCCGCCTCGTCGAGCGGGCTGGCGTGACTCACGTCAATCACGATAGCCGCGTTCGCCGTCTCGCCCCGTCCTGTGATGTCAAGCGCGACCACGCGGCCGGAGGCTAACTGCTCCACGCGGCCGACCGCCTGCCGCTCGGCGTCCCAGCTAGTGGGTGCAAGGACGGCCCAGCCATGGGAGAACGCGGCCGAGGCGAAGTGAAACGGCGGTGTGGGCGCAATTACTAGTTGTGTGGTTGCGGTTTCGGCCTGAGCCATTTATAGCGATGGATGCGCCGAACAACCTTACTCGCCTTGGCTGTCCCAAAAGGCTTCGGCGTCGCGTTCCATGATGAGGAGTCGGCTGTAGTAGTCGCGAATCTCTTTCAGGTGGGCCAGGGCGATCTTGCCCGTCATCATCTCATCATCGCCGGTGACGTTCGTCTGTGGGTCGTGAGCGCCGTGCTCCAACTCGACGGTCAGGCCCAGCCGGAACTCTTCTAGCGGATACTTGCTCCAATCAACACCGATCGCGTCGCCGATGCGGCGCGCCTCGTCCATTGAAAACTCGCGCTTGGCGGACATGGCTTGCTTGCTCCTTTGGGAAAAGATTAATCACCGCCTGTGGAATGGTTACAGTGTACCCGGTTTGAGAAACCGGCACAACGGCCGATTTCCTACTGCCTCACCCATGCTATTCTTTTTCCATGTTCACCGACATACGCCCTCGCTTCTTTCCGTGTGCGCTGGTCGCCAGCTTTCGAGCGCGGCCGGTGGATGTCGTCGAACTGGAGCCGATTTGGGCGCAGCACGCCGATCGCGCGGAGCGGTCGTTCGCTGAGTTGGGGAACTACGAACTGCCGGCCGAGCGCGAAGAGCGGGCTGCGCGGCTACGAGCCGTCCACGCTGCGACACATCATGAATACTTCCTGTTCGAGCGTGACGACGGCCGGCCGGCCGGTTGGTCGACCGGCTACCTGAACGACCCCAGCACCTACTTCATGGCCTGGACGGTTGTTCTGCCTGAGTACCGGCGACGAGGCATCTATGCCGCGTTCCTGGCTCATCTACTCCCTTATCTGCACGCGCTG
>NZ_JAYRVJ010000659.1:0-3594 GCF_041918635.1 Promineifilum sp. (SeqCode) | reverse complement strand
CACCGTGGGCACGCCCGCCGCCCACAGCGTCGCCGCATCCGTCCAGTAGGGCACGCCGGCAATCGTAGCCGGTTGGCCCAGCACGCCCGCCGACGCTTCTCGGACAGCGGTCACGATGCCGGCATCTTCCGGCGTCTCCAGCGGCGCGCGCACCAGACCGCGCCGCACCTCGGCCTTGAACGTCGCGTCGGCGCGGTTGAGCCGGTCGGCGATGTCGCGCAGCTCCTCCTCCACCGCCTCGGCCGTCTCGCCCGGCAGCGTGCGCCGCTCAAGGGACAGCAGGCAGCGGTCGGGGTATGACGACATCTCCTGCCCACCGCGAATGAGCGAGGCATGGAGGGACGGCGGCCCCAACAGCGGGTGGGCCGGCCGGGCCAACAGGTCAGCCGCCAGCCGCTCCACCTCGACCAGCACCCGCCCCATCCGGGCGATAGCGTCCACCCCCAGATCGGGCCGCGAGCCGTGGGCGGCCACACCGCGCGTCTCCATCTCCAGCCACACGAACCCTCGATGGGCGATGACGAGTTGCAGGTCGGTCGGCTCGGCCACAATGGCGGCGTCGGCGCGGTACTGTTCGGCCACGGCCATCGTGCCCAGCCCGGCGTACTCCTCATCCATGACTGCCGTCACAATCACGTCGCCGCGCAGGCCACGCCGTTTCGCCTCGGCCGCCGCCAGCATACAGGCCGCCACGCCCCCCTTCATGTCGTAGGCCCCACGGCCGTAGAGCCGGCCGTTCTCGACGCGGGGCCGCAGCAGGTCGGAGCCTTCGCTCACGCTGACCGTGTCCACGTGGCCGTTCAGCAGCAGCGTCCGACCGCCGCCCGTGCCGCGGGCGATGCCGACGACGTTCGGCCGGCCCGCGACCGGCTCGTCGCGATGCACCTCCAGCCCGGCCGCCTCCAGCCAGCGGGCGATATACGCGGCGACCTCCCCCTCCCCCGGCGCGCCGGGCACGAGGTCGGGGTTCACTGAATTGATGGCGACGAGGTCGGTCAGCAGTTGTTCGAGATCGTCCATAGTTGCTCCTGAAGAAGAATGATCCGCAGATTTCGCAGATTTAAGAACATCTCACGCAAAGACGCAAAGAACGCAAAGCGAAGAAAGCTTCTTATCTTTGCGTTCTTTGCGTCTTCGCGTGAGACTCTTCTGCAATCCGTGTAATCTGTGAAATTTGTGGATTCTTCTTTAACCGTTGAGGGGTTCGATGTTGGGATGGAAGTCGAGGCGGTCGATCAGGTCGCTCAACTCGGCCTCGGTCAGCTTACGCCCCTGGCCGCTGACGGCGACGAGCATCGCCTCCATCATGTTCGTGCCGAAGGAGCGCCCCTCCAGCCGTGGCGTCGTCGTCACCAGGTAGCGGACGCCCGCGGCGCGGAAGGCGGCCACGTCGGCCGGGGTGGTCGTGTTGGTGCAGATGATCTTGCCGTCCAGTCGGGCAGGCATGAAGCGCTTGATGAAGTGGCAGTCGCCGGCAATGACCGTGGCCCAGTCATACCATTGGCCAAACTTGGGCGTGTTCTTCTCCTGCTTCTCGCCCGTCGGATAGAGCCACTCGAACGGCAGGCGGCTGACCACCGGCAGGATGAGCGCGGCTACCCGCTTGACGCTCCCGGCTGAGCGCAACGGCAGCGGCATGCTCAGCCCGAACATCAGATCGCCGAAGACGCCCTCATAACCTGCGTCGAGGAACGACATCGCCATCCCCCAGCGATCGGCCCCACTGGTCATGAGGACGCGGCGGGGCTGCAGGGCGTGGCCGATGTGGGCGTCCATGTAGGGCGCGACCTGCCGCTCCAGCGTGTTTTTCAGGCCGGAGCCGTCCACAACCGGCGTGCGCCGTACGCCACGGACAAGTGGGGCGACGGAGTGCAACTTGTAGTACTTGTTGCCGACAGTCAGGCCCAGGTCCGTACCGCCGACGCCGAAAGCGTCTACTTGCCCGTCTAGCTCGCTATACAGTTGGGCGGCGCGCTCCATGTCGCCGTCCGTGCCGATGCGCTCGATACAGACGCGCTGGCCGAGCAGGGTCAATTCAACCGATGAGTTTCGTTTAGAGGAGCCGAGGCTAATGCTGACGGCGCGTTTCATTGTTCCTCCGTCCGATAGGGAGCTTTGTTGTCGATGTCGCCAACGTATACCGGTAGGTGATTATGGCCCAGCAACTGCCGGATTGCCATATTCTCGCCGGTGTGATACCAGTAGTGGTAGATGACTCGCTGGAGCAGGTTACCATAGGTGTAGGCAATGGGCTTGCCCTGGCTGATGACGTGCTGGCGCAGCGTCGTCGAGGTCAGCGTGTCCAGCCAGGAATCGGCCGCGGCGGTGATCGTCCGCCACGCCGCCACCATCTCCTTCAGCGACGGCGTGCTGGCCGGCGCGCCATAGGCGAACGCCCGGTCGATGTCGGGCAGGAGCAACTGCCCCTGGCCGTAGTGCAGGAAGTAGCGTTGCTCCTGCCACGCCAAGTGGCCGACGTTCCAACTGAGGCAGTTCATCGGCAGGAAGCGGCGGCGAGCCTCTTCGTCACTCACGCCTTTGACGGCGCGATGAAATTCGTAGCGGGTGAAGCGGAGTTGGTCGATCAGGGGGTGCGTCATCGTTGGTGTTCTGTAAGTGCTATCACGGTTGACACGTCGACGGGCGGCTGCACTCGTCCGCCGCAGCCCGCGATTCAAACGTCACGTCGTAGTCAAACTCTGTCTGGGCTGTGTCCGCGCGGATGATCGCGTGCGTGGCGACGTTGTCTGTCCAGAAGGCGTGGCTCAGGCCGCTATTATAGAACCCACAGAAGATCATGCCCGCGCCCGCCGGCCGCGTATCGTCGAGGACTACTTTCAGTCCCGGTTTGTAGGCCGGTTCGATGGGCGGATGACCCTGAGTGGCCGTATCGACGTTGTTGTACTGCCCCAACACGTCTAGCGACAGTCTGTTAGCCCGATCTTGCGGGCAATGATCGCGCCCCGGAATCCAGCGAAAACCGGGGCCGTCGCCAAGAGTGACAATTACCTCGGACATGTCGCCCGTATTGCCAACACCCCCGCCTAACAAGGGTACGTCAATCAGGTAGTTGCTGGCTATCTTGTATAGCTTCAAGTCGCCCGGCGAATTTCCGAGTTCGTCATCCAGCGTCACGTGATACGTTCCCGTTCCCCTTACTACGCGCGCGGTGGAATCATAAACAAGGTCTAGTGTCATCCGCCACGTCCCAAAATCGCCCGTTGCGCCCACCGAGACCAGACCAGAAGCGCTGACGCGGATGCGGTCGGGATAAGCGGTGACGCTCTCAATGACAGTGTGGGCCGCACTGGAGTCAACCAGGTACGGCTGGACATACCACGAAGACCCCCAGCCGTTCGCGTCCCGGCCGGGATGCGGTCGCAGGATTAACATACCCCAATCATGGATCGCGGTCAGGAAGTGATAATCGGCGCATTTCAGGCGGTACTCGGTAGCCTCGCCCACGACAAGGGTTTCCACAGAGTAGCAGGGGTAACCGCGGACGACGACTGGCACGTAAACGGGCGCGACGGTCGGCGCGAGTGTGTCGGTGCGCGCCGTCGTCACGCCAACGATGATGAGGAGAAAGAGGCT
>NZ_JAYRVJ010000658.1:0-3544 GCF_041918635.1 Promineifilum sp. (SeqCode) | reverse complement strand
TTCTCGGACGGGTGCACCCAATCCGCTTGCCCCTTCGGCGACCTCGCTTGCGCGGGATACTCTCCCGGGCGGCCGCTTGCATCCTATTTGGTTGATCAACTATCTGTATTCTAGTCGGTGAGGGGGATGTGTCAAGCGGTTAGGGGAGACTAGCGGTGCGCTGATAAGGAGTTTGTAGGTGCAAGTCAGGAACAGCGCGATAGTGCTTTGCATTGATTGAACACAAAGTGGCGGCCCGGCCCACAGCGCAGGCGGCGATGAGCGCATCCAGCAATCCGAGACCGTGTGAGAGGTGGTAGACGGCGAAATCCGAGAGCGCTCGGGCGCAGTCGGCCTCCGTGGGCCAGACGACCGGAAACGGGGTGACGAGTTTGAGCGCCTGCCTGACTTGACCGGCGTTGTTCGCCCCTTGGATCAACTCCATCACGA
The DNA here is from genome assembly GCF_041918635.1 of Promineifilum sp. (SeqCode). Classification (NCBI taxonomy): domain Bacteria; kingdom Bacillati; phylum Chloroflexota; class Ardenticatenia; order Promineifilales (SeqCode); family Promineifilaceae (SeqCode); genus Promineifilum (SeqCode); species Promineifilum sp. (SeqCode). The sequence goes on along the minus strand of NZ_JAYRVJ010000658.1, from coordinate 3,115 downwards.
CGAAGCCAGGCACGGCGGGCAATTCTGACAAGTCGGCCAGCCATTCAACCGCCGGCGTAAAAACCGCGCTGAACGTCGATGAGGATGTCGGTGTCGAGAAGAATCACGGGATGTTTGGCTCTTTCTAGCGCTTCTCCGCCTGTTGACGCAACGCGCGGGCGTATGACTGACCATCGGCAATATCCGGTCGAGAGCCAATCAGCCCTTCTTCACGCCAATAGGCAACCAGCTCCGCGCCGGTGGTCGGCCTTTTCTCAGCGGTTAGACCTGTCGTCAGGACGAGCAAGGCGTACTCAGGCAGTGAAAGCCCGCGACGTTCCGCTTCTTCAGCCAGCTCATACTCTAGTTCGGAGGGCAATTCCAGAGTCAGAGTCATTCAGCATACCCACTCCATCCGCACGTACTTTTCAACCCGGCCACACGTATCACTTCTATTCTAATCTGTAGGGGAGAGTCGTCAACCCGGAACCCATACAAGTGGTCAGGTGCGGTGCAATTTGCTAGACTGCCTACTCCCTACAACCAACCAACGCCCACATCCCGCCAACCGACAAGAACATTCATAGGTAACCCAAGCCTTGTCGTACCGCCTCTTCAAATCTGCGTAATCGCGGCTGAAGACAGCCGAGCGAAATCTGCGGATTCTTTTCCCGGAGGTCACCCATGCGCCCACTTCTCGAAGATGCCGCCCAGCGCGCCATCGCCTACCTGGAAGGGCTAGACGCCCGCCCCGTCGCTCCCGCGCCTGGCGCGGTGGCCGGCCTCGCCGCCCTGCGCCACCCCCTGCCCGACGAGCTGACTGCCCCTGAAGCCGTGCTGGCCCAACTCGACGAGACCTGCTCCCCGGCCACAATGGGCATCGCCGGCCGCCGCTTCTTCGGCTTCGTCATCGGCGGCGCGCTGCCGGTCTCCCTGGCCGCTAACTGGTTGGCCGGCGCGTGGGACCAGAACAGCGCCCTCTACAACGTCACCCCGGCCACGGCCGAACTGGAGCAGGTCGCCCTGGGCTGGCTGGTCGACCTGTTCGGCCTGCCGCCCAGCACGGGCGGCGGCTTTGTCACCGGCGCGACCGTCGCCAACTTCACCGCGCTGGCCGCCGCCCGCCACGCCGTGCTGAAGCAGGCCGGCTGGGACGTGGAGGCCGACGGCCTCATCGGCGCGCCGCCGGTCACCGTGGTCGTCGGCGAGGAAGTCCACCCGACGCTGATCAAGTCGCTCGGCCTGCTCGGCCTGGGCCGCAACCACGTCGTCCGCGTGCCAGTGGACGGCCAGGGACGGCTGCGCGCCGATGCCCTGCCGCCGCTGAGCGGGCCGACCATCGTCTGCGCCCAGGCGGGCAACGTCAACACCGGCGCGGTCGATCCGCTGACCGACATCTGCGAGCACGCCAACGAGGCCGGGGCGTGGGTGCATGTGGACGGCGCGTTCGGGTTGTGGGCCGCCGCCGCGCCGTCGCTGCGCCATCTGACGGCCGGCGTAGAGCTGGCCGACTCGTGGGCGACCGACTTCCACAAGTGGCTGAACGTCCCCTACGACAGCGGCCTGGCCCTGGTGCGCGACCCCGACGCGCTGCGGGCGGCCATGTCGGTCACGGCCGACTACCTGCCGACGACCAGCCCCCACCGCAACCCGGCCGACTACACACCGGAGCTATCGCGCCGGGCGCGGGGCGTGGAGGTGTGGGCGGCGCTGCAGTCGCTGGGCCGGTCGGGCGTGGCCGAGTTGGTCGAGCGCACCTGCCGGCACGCGCGGCGCTTCGCCGAGGGGCTGCGGGCGGCCGGGTTCGAGGTGTTGAACGAGGTCGCGCTCAATCAAGTGCTCGTCGCCTTTGGCGACGCCGAGACGACGCAGCGGGCCATCGCCGCGCTCCAGCAGGAAGGCACGTGCTGGTGTGGCGTGACGGTGTGGCAGGGGCGGACGGCGATGCGGATCAGTGTGAGCTCGTGGGCGACGGGGGAGGAGGATGTGGAGAGGAGTCTAGAGGCGATGATTCAGGTGGCGAGAAGGAGGTGAAGAATAGCACGCAGATGAACGCGAATTGTAACGCTGATTCTCGCGGATTCATGTTATGATTTTTCAGATTTGTACTACCTTGCAAGGTTGCTGAGAGCGTGCAATCATTCTGTCACAATTAGAGTCAGGGAGCGACATGGGATGAAAGACATCCTTTGGGCGATTGCTGATGTCTTAGCATTAACGCTCCGATACTCTGATCGGTTAGCATTGGATTATGTAGGTTTAGCGCAGCAGCCAGCTTGTTACTGTAGTGCAAACAGCGCATCAATAATATTTACTTTCACCGAATCGCTATAATGACAGATTCTCCGATTACCGCACTGACTGCAACCCTGGACGAGATCCTTAGGCCCATAGTCACCGAACCGTATCAGCATACTCCTGCGCAACTCATCGCTCATGGCGTTCAGCACATGCAACAAGATCGCGAGAACTTTGATCGGCATATGGCATATCTGCTGTTTGATATTGGCATAGAATCTACGATTAAGACCTTTCTGCTACTTCATAAATCGGAATCAGGTGCAGCTACTGGCACAGGCACTCAAAAAGATATAGCAAATAGCGAGAGTTTCTTCGCAAAAGCCGAGGCGGTGCACAAGGCTGCTCCGGATCGATTCGGTGCAGAGGATCTGAGAGCATCGAAACATTTCCACAGTATTAGGAACAAGCTGTACCATGACGGTGCTGGAATCATTCCAACACATCTAGCTGACTTTGCTACGTTTGCTCTAAAAGTGCTCAAGAATCTTCTTGCCGTCGACCTAGAGTCGTTTATGCAGGCGCCTTTTAGAGCTGCTCAAGAGAAGGCGGCAGAGGAAGCGGCACTTACTGCTAAAGCAAAGCAGGTTAAACAGAGCGCTGATGAAGTGGAACGAACCGTCGAGGAGATTATTGCCGTCCTTGCACCGCGTTTACTTTATCCACGCTACTGGAAAGAATTCTATGATGACGTGTTGCGGTAACCATCCCCCAAATCAGTACCAATCATAAGTGGAAAAATCGGGCATAATCAGCCCAGGAGGATTCCACATGAAGCGGTCACGATTCACCGAAAGCCAGATTGTTCAGATCCTCAAGGAGGCCGAAGCAGGCGTTT
>NZ_JAYRVJ010000657.1:0-6564 GCF_041918635.1 Promineifilum sp. (SeqCode) | reverse complement strand
TCCACCATCGCCTGCACCCAGGATGACGCGCCCTTCTCGAAGCGCACCCAGCCGATGCCGGGCTCGGTGAAGCTGCCCAGCGGCGTCTTGACGAACGGAATGCGCATGAAGAGCGGGATGAGGTCGCTGAAGATCGTCTCCTTCATGAGCGCCGCGCCATAGCCGTTGATGATGCTCAGGTACGGCCACAGGAAGTAATCGACGAACAGGTCTTTGTTCTGGTAGGGGTGCGTCGGATTGGCGAAGTAGTCGGCAATGGGGCGCGTGGCCCAGTGCTCGGCCAGCGCCACTTCCAGGAAGTTCTGAAAGGTGCGGGCGTCGGCCTGGCCCATGTTGTAGAGGGCGTAGTTTTCCCCCTGCTGGTAGTCGGGGAAGTTACCCCAGTTCCACGGCTGGTCGTTCTGCCGCGGGTAGGCGCAGCTGATGGTCAGCGCGTCGTTCCAGAAGTAGGGCACGCGCTCCCGGAACTCGGGCCGCCGGATCATGTCGTAGACGTTGGGGTACATCATGGGGGCGATGTACTGCACGCCAAGGTCGATGGGGAACGTCTTGCCATTGTGTTGCACGGGCAAGGCCCAGGAGTGGCCGCCCAACTGGTGCTGGTTGTGGATCAGCGTGATCTCCCACGCCTGCCGCGCCTGCCGATCTTGCGCCAGGCTCCACGCCATCGCCGCGCCCGTCGCTCCGCCGCCTATGATACATACGCGCCGCTTACCCATGATGATCCTCCTGTTCGTTAATCGTTACTCGCTGGGAACCAACGACCGACGACCAACCTATGAAGTCTGCGGTTCCCCCTGTCCCAATTCGTTCATTAACTGCCGCGCCTCGCGCCAGTCGAGGGTGTCGTGCCCTTCGGGGATGGCCGCCAGCCGGGGCGAGATCGTCTCGCGCGCCTCGTCGGGCCGTCCGCAGGCGTGTAGCAGCCGCCCCAAGCCGACGGCGGCGCGCAAGGCCTGCATCCGGGAGCCATACGACTCGGCCGCCGCAACGGCCTCGCGATAGGCCGCCTCGGCCAGGGCGACATCCTCCGGCCCGCCGCGCCGCAAGAGCAAGTCGCCGCGGATGCGCCCCAGCTCGGGCCGGTACACCTGACCGCTACCGGCCGCCTCCAGCGCGTCATCCAGCCGCGCCAGCCCCTCATCGGCGTCGCCCGCCCGCCCGTGCGCCTCGGCCAGCAAGCCCAGATACCAGGCCAGCGCCGACCGTGTGCCCGCCGCGACGTAGGCAGAAATGGCCTGGCGCAGCCTCTCGGCCGCGGCTGGCGAATCATCCCGCTGGGCGATGGCCCAGGCCAGATAGATGCCGCCCCAGCCCAGGAAAGAGGCCAGGTTCTGCTCCCGCGACAACTGCAACATCGCCTCCGCTTCGCGTTCCACCCGCTCCGCGTCGCGTATCCAGAGGTAGAGATTGCAAGCTGCCAGTCGCGCCATCCCCTGGTCGGTGGAACTGAGGCTCTGCGCCAATTCCTGCTGCTCGGCCTGCAAGCGGCGCGCCTGGTCGACCAGCCCCAATTGCCACAGCGCCAGGCTGCCGTGCTGCAGGATGGCGATGCGCGGGTTGAACGGCGTCGCCCGGTGGTCGTCGTGCCGGTAATGGGCGTTCACCTGTGCCACGTGAAAGCCCACTTCCCGCGGGTCGTACTCGTAGCGGCTCATCCCCCGCGCCGTGTTGGCCCAGACCAGCATCAGCGGCATTTGCCACTTGTCGGCCAGCTTGAGCAGTTGGGCCGACAGAGCGGTGGCCGTCTCGCGCTCGTCGCGGCTGGCGGCGCTGGAGTACAGGCCGAACAGGGCGAAGAACGTGCCGGGGTCGTCGCCCAGCCGGTCGACCAGTTGGCCGGCGCGCGCGAAGGCCGCGCTCGATTCAACAGAGCCGAAGCCCTTTACGGCCTCCAGGATTTGACCGAGCGTGGCCTGCAACGTTAACTCGCGCTGGTCGCGCTGCGGGCTTTCGGGCAGTGTAAGGAGTAGTTCAATGGCTTTACGGATATGCTGCTCCGCTTCAGCAAACGCCGCCCGCTCGCTGGCCCGCGTGCCGGCCCCTTGCCACGCCTGGATGGCCGGCTCCACCTGATCCGCCTCGGTGTAATGATAGGCCAGAAGCTCCGGCCGGGCGGCGGCCGTCTCGGGGAATTGCCCGGCCAACGCCGCGGCGGTGGCCGCGTGCAGGTCGCGCCGGCGGGAGCGCAACAGCGAGTTGTAAGCGGCGTCGCGCACCAGGGCGTGCTTGAAGCGGTAGAGCGCGTCGGGCAACTCGCCCTCTGTGAAAAGGAGCTCGGCTGCCTCCAGTCGCGCCAGCGAGTCGTGCAACTCCTCCTCCGGCAAGCCCGCTACGCTCCGCAGCAGCGCGTAGCCGAACTCGCGCCCCAGGACGGCGCCCATCTGGGCCACCTCGCGCTCCGGCCCCAACTGATCCAGACGGGCCAACAGCAGGTCTTGCAGCGTGGAGGGAATCTGACGCAGGTCGATCGAACCGGCGCCGGTCTCGGCCACGGCCCGGGCCAGTTCCTCGACGAAGAGCGGCACACCGTCGGTGCGGGCCGCGAGCGCCTGGGAGGTCTCGGACGACAGCAGGAAGCGCGCCATCAGCGTCCCGATCATCGTTCGCACCTGGACGGGGTCGAGGCGGCGCAGATGAAGGTGCGTCACGTAGTGGTCCAGCGACCAAGCCGGGTGGAAGGTGGGCCGGGCGGTGAAGAGCAACAGCACCGGCTCCGACGCGACGGCCGCCACCAGCGCATTCATCACTTCCAACGTCGAGGGGTCTACCCAGTGCAGATCCTCGAGGACGTAGACGAGCGGCTGCTGGCGCGCCAGAGCGATCAGCCAGGCAGCCAGCGCGGCGATGGCCTTGCGGCGCTGCTGCTCCATCGAGAGGAGCAGCGGCGGGTAGTGCGCGGGCACGGGCAGCCCCAACAGAGGGGCGATCAGCGGCGTCGCCTCGTCCGCGTCCAGGCCGACGACGGCCAGGGCGTCTTCCAGGTCAGTCAGGCGCGTGGCGGCGGGCGTCTCCGGCGGCCAGGCAAACGCTTGCAGCAGCGTGTCGATGAGCGGGGCGAAGGGGGTATTTTCCTCATAGGGCGAACCGCCGCCCTCGATCCAGGTGTGAGGCGCGCCGCTCAGCCCCTGGCGAAACTCGTCCAGCAGGCGGGACTTGCCGATGCCGGCCTCGCCGGTAATGAGCACGACTTGTCCGCGCCCCTCCTGAGTCAGCCGCCACCGATCGGCCAGCACCCGGCGCTCCTCCTCGCGGCCGATGAAGGGTGTCAATCGCTCCGGCGCGACGGCCCGCAGCCGCCCACGCGCGCCGGTGGGCCGCAGCACGCGGAAGAGGCGCAGCGGCGCGCTGACACCTTTCAGTTCGTGCGCGCCCCGATCCTCGACGACGAAGAAGCCGGCCACCAGCCGGTGGGTCGCCTCGGAGATCAGCACCGTGTCGGGCGCGGCCATGCCCTGGATGCGGGCGGCCACATTGGGCGTCTCGCCGAAGACGTTCATGGCATCGCCCGTGCGGTCGCTGACCACGACCAGGCCGGTGTGGAGGCCGACGCGCACGCCCAGATGCAAGTGGTGCGCCTCCTCAAAATGCTGGTTGAGGTGCTCCATCTCGCTCAGGATGGCCAGGCCGGCGCGAACGGCCCGCTCGGCGTCCCCTTCGCGGGCCTTGGGATAGCCGAACAGGGCGATTAGCCCGTCCCCCTGCCATTGGGCGATGAAGCCGTCGAACTGCGCCACGGCGTCGTTGGCGATGCGGCGGTAATCCATGACCACGTCGTGGAACTCTTCCGGGTCAAGCCGGGCGGAGAGCGGCGTCGAACCGACCAGGTCGCAGAAGAGGACGGTCACCTGCCGGCGCTCGCCGCCGAAGACGCTGCCGGCCGTAGGCGCGTGCGGCGCGGGCGCATGGGGCGCGGCCGGCACGGCCGCCTCGCGGGGGTGGCCGCAGTGAGGGCAGAACCGCGCGCTATCGGGGAGTTGCTGGCCGCAGGCCGCGCAGGCAGTCAACGACGCGCCACAGTTCTGGCAAAACCGCGCGCCGCCGGCATTGAAAAAACCGCACTTCGGGCAGTGCATTCCTCTCTCCTGTTGTTGTCTACCGGTGGTGAGGGCCGCGATGCAACTGGCAGAAGTATAGCGGCTGTCTGGGAAAAGAGAAACCAAAGCCAGGGGCTAGGGAAGAGCGCTCTTCCCTGGCCCCTGGAACCTGGCCCCTAGCTTTGCTGCTTGGCCCAGGTGTCCTTCAGCGCCACGGTGCGATTGAAAACCAGCCGGTCGGGCCGCGTGTCAGGATCGACGACGAAGTAGCCATCGCGGATGAACTGGAAGGCGTCGCCCGGCGCGGCCGAGGCCAGGCTCGGCTCCACCATCCCGTCCACCACCCGCAACGAGTCAGGGTTCAGGTTGTTAAGGAAGTTGTCCTCCCCTTCCTCCGGGTTCTCCTTGGTGAACAGCCGGTCGTAGAGGCGCACCTCGGCCGGTAGGGCGTGCTCGCCCGACACCCAGTGGATAGTTCCCTTGACCTTGCGGCCTTCGGGCGCCAGACCGCCGCGCGTGGCCGGGTCGTGGATGGCGCGCAGTTCGACGATCCGGCCGCGCGCGTCCTTCATCACACCGGTGCAAACGATGCAGTAGGCGTTCATCAGCCGCACCTCCGTCTCCGGGGACAGCCGCTTGAAGCCCTTGACCGGCTCCTCCATGAAGTCGTCGCGCTCGATGTAGATCTCGCGCGAGAAAGGCACGAGGCGCGCCTCCGTCCGTTCGGCATCCTGCGGGTAGGAACGCACCTCGAACGACTCCTCCTGCCCCTTCGGGTAGCTCTCGATGACCACTTTGAGCGGGTCAAGGATAGCCATAACGCGCGGCGCGCGAGCGTTCAGGTCGTCGCGGATGGCGTGTTCCAGCAAGGCCACGTCGACGACGCTGTTCGCCTTGCTGACGCCGATCATGTCGGTGAAGGCGCGGATGGCCTCCGGCGTGTAGCCGCGGCGGCGCAGGCCGCGCAGCGTGGGCAGGCGCGGGTCGTCCCACCCGCTGACGTAGTCCTCCTGCACCAGCCGCAGCAGCTTGCGCTTGCTCATGACGGTGTAGTTCAGGTTCAGCCGGGCGAACTCGATCTGCCGCGAGCGGCGGATGCCCAGCGCCTCCTGGAACCAGTCGTAGAGGCGGCGGTTGTTCTCGAACTCCAGGGTGCAAATGGAGTGGGTGATGCCCTCGATGGAGTCCGACTGCCCGTGGGCCCAGTCGTAGGTGGGGTAGATGTGCCACGTATTGCCGGTGCGCGGGTGCTCGGCGTGCAGGATGCGGTACATGACCGGGTCGCGCAGGGTAATGAACGGCGAGGTCATGTCGATCTTGGCCCGCAGCACCCGCGCCCCTTCTGGAAACTCGCCGGCGCGCATGCGGCGGAAGAGGTCAAGGTTCTCTTCCACGGAGCGGTGGCGATGGGGGCTTTCCGTGCCCGGTTCGGTCAACGTGCCGCGGTAGGCGCGGATTTCATCGGCGCTCAGGTCGTCCACGTACGCCTTGCCGTCGCGGATGAGTTGCTCGGCCCACTGGTAGAGCTGCTCGAAGTAGTCGGAGGCGTGAAAGAGGCGGCCGTCCCACTCCGCGCCCAGCCAGCGCACGTCTTCCATGATGGCGTCGATGTACTCCTGCTCCTCCTTCTCCGGGTTGGTGTCGTCGAAGCGCAGGTTGAACTGCCCGTTGTAGTCGGCGGCCAGGCCGTAGTTGAGGTTGATCGACTTGGCATGGCCGATGTGGAGGTAGCCGTTCGGCTCCGGCGGGAAGCGCGTGCGGACTTCGCCGTTATACTTCCCGGTCTTGTTGTCCTCGTCGATGATCGTGCGAATGAAGTTCGAGCTCGATGGTGGTGTAGTCGTGTCGGTCATAGGTTTAGCCAGAGTTTTATATCCGCAGATTAGGCAGATTACGCAGATTTGGTTGGTCGTTGGTCGTTAGTCGCTGGTGACCAACGACCAACCAAATCTGCCAAATCTGCCTAATCTGCGGATGATACTTCTTCGTTCTCCAAAATAGCGATGACGTGATCGAGTCGGGTTAAGGCCCGGTCGCGGCCGAGGGCGACGATGGACTCGAAGACCGGCGGCGACACGTCCTGCCCGGTGATGCCCAGGCGCAGCACGCCCAGGAACGGGCCGGCCTTGCCGTTCAGCGTATGCGCCTCGCCGATGGCGGTCAGGGCGGCGCTGAGGGTGGCCGTGTCGAACGGTTGCGCGGCGGCCAGGCAGTCGCGGGCCGCCGCGTAGGCTTGTCGGGCGGCCTCGCGCGGCAGCTTGGCGTGGGTCAGCCGTCCGGCCGAGAGCGAGGTGGCCGGCTCATCCTCCCACAGGAAGCGCAGGAACTCCTCGGCGTCGGTCAGCCGCTTCAGCCGCACGCGCAGGGCGGGCATGACCGCCAGCAGCGATTCGGCGCTGACCTCGTGCCCCTGCCGGTCGAGGAACGGCTTCACCGCCCGCGCCAGATCGAGCGGCTCCATGTCCTGAATCCACTGGCCGTTCAGCCAGTCGAGCTTGTCATAGGGCAGGCGCGTGGGCGCGGGGCT
>NZ_JAYRVJ010000656.1:0-6966 GCF_041918635.1 Promineifilum sp. (SeqCode) | reverse complement strand
GAAGACCAGGTCGAACAACTGATGGTCAGCGGCGACCGCCTCCAGGTGACGCTGGACGACGGCCGCACCTTCGGCGCGGTGAAATCCCCCTCCGACAGTCTCATCGAGACATTCCAATATTACGGCATTTCGGCCGAAGACCTCAGCGATCGACTGGTCGTGCGCGACCAGTCCACCTGGAACAGCCTGCTCAGCATCGGGCTGGCCATTGGCCCGGTGTTGCTCCTCATCTGGATCTTCACCCGCGGCTTCCGGCAGATGCAGGGCGGCGGCGGCAACAACATTTTCGGCTTTGGCCGCAGCCGGGCGCGCAATCTGACCGACGCCAACCGGCCGACCGTCACCTTCGATGACGTGGCCGGCGTGGAGGAAGCCAAACTGGAACTGGCCGAGGTCGTTCAATTCCTGCGCGAGCCGGAGAAGTTCGTCCAGGTCGGCGCGCGCATCCCCAAGGGTGTGCTGATGGTTGGCCCGCCAGGAACAGGCAAGACGCTGCTGGCGCGGGCCGTGGCCGGCGAGGCGGGCGTGCCCTTCTTCCACATCTCCGGCTCGGAGTTCGTGGAGATGTTCGTCGGCGTCGGCGCGAGCCGCGTCCGCGACCTGTTCGAGAAGGCCAAGCAGGCCGCACCGTCTATCGTCTTTGTGGACGAGATCGACGCCGTCGGCCGGCAGCGCGGCGCGGGACTGGGCGGCGGCCACGATGAGCGCGAGCAAACACTGAATCAGATTCTCGTGGAGATGGACGGCTTCGACAACGAGACCAACGTCATCGTCATCGCCGCCACCAACCGGGCCGACATCCTTGACCCGGCCCTTTTGCGGCCCGGCCGCTTCGACCGCAAGGTCTTCGTCGATTTGCCCGACGTCGCCGGCCGCGAAAAGATCCTCCAGGTTCACGCGCGCGGCAAGCCCATTGCCAGCGATGTCAGCCTCAAGGAGATGTCGCGCCTGACGGCTGGCTTCTCCGGCGCGGACTTGGAGAACCTGATCAACGAGGCGGCCATCTTCGCCGCCCGGCGCAGCAAGCGCACCATCGGCCTGCTGGAGTTCCAGGACGCCTTTGACCGTGTCGTCATGGGGCCGGAGCGCCAGAGCCGTGTGATGAGCGAGGACGACAAGATGACCGTGGCTTATCACGAAGCGGGCCACGCCGTCGTCAGCTTCTACCTGACCAATACCGATCCAGTGCAGAAGATCACCATCGTGCCGCGCGGCCGGGCCGGCGGCTTCGTCATGTCATTGCCGGAGGATCGCGCCGTCCACAGCCGTGAGTTCTTTGAGGATCAGATCGCTATGGCCCTGGGCGGCCGGGCGGCCGAGGAACACTTCTTCGGGCGTGTCACCACTGGCGCGGCGGCCGACCTGCAACAGGCGACCCGGCTGGCGCGGGCCATGGTGATGGAGTACGGCATGTCCGACCGGCTGGGTCTGCCGACCTATGGCGGCGGCGCGGGCAGCCCCTTCGTCGGCCGCGAGATGGGCTGGTTTGGCAGCGGCCGGGACTACAGCGAGGAGGCGGCCCAGGCCATCGACGCCGAGGTGAAGCGTTTCCTGGAAGAGAACTACAGTCGGGCGCGCAATATCATCGTCCAGAACCACGACCGCATGGTGCACCTGGCGACCACGCTCATGGACGTGGAAACACTTGACCGGGCCGCGTTCGAGAAGCTGATGAACGAGCTGAAGGGTGACAACGGTCTGGCCCCCGAACCGCCCCTGGTCAGCGCCAAGCCCGTTGAAGCGATGTAGCCGATTGTAGGGGCGGGTTTCAAACCTGCCCCTATCAGGCCGCCGTACGTTTACCAGTAGGGGCAGGTTTCAAACCTGCCCCTACTGTTATGTCGGAGAAACCCCAATGAATGAAACCAACGTCGCGACAGACGATGCCGCCGACGCCGTACGCGGACACCTGGCCGGCGGCGTGCTGACCGTGACCCTCAACCGGCCTGACCAACACAACGCCATGAACCCGGCCATCATGACCGAGCTGACGCGCATCTTCGGCGAGGTGGCGCGGCGCGACGAGGTGCGCGTCATCGTGCTGACCGGGGCAGGGCGCTCTTTCTGCGCCGGGGCCGATCTGGCCTTCATGCGCGCCGCGGCCGATTACACCTACGATCAGAACGTGGCCGACGGCCAGGCCATCTTCGACCTGATGCTGGCCCTTGACCACTGCCCGCGCCCTGTCGTCGGCCGCGTCAATGGCCCGGCCATCGGCGGCGGGGTGGGTCTGGTCAGTTGTTGCGACATCGTCGTCGCCGTCGAGCGGGCCACGTTCGGCTTCAGCGAGACGCGGCTGGGCATCGTGCCGGCCGTCATCTCTCCCTTCGTCCTGTCGCGCATCGGGCCGAGCCACGCCCGTGAGTTGTTCCTGACCGGCGAGCGCTTCGACGCGCGTCGGGCGCACGCCATCGGCCTGGTGCATCACGTCACGACTGAGGCGGAACTGGATGCGGTGGTGGCCGAGCGGGTGGGGCAACTGCTGCAAGCCGCGCCCGGCGCGCAGGCCGCGGCCAAGGAGCTTATCCACACCGTCGCCTTCCGCCCTAAGGAGAGCCTGCGCGAGTACACGGCCGAGACCATCGCCCGCCGCCGCGCCAGCGACGAGGGGCGGGAGGGAATGAGCGCCTTCCTGGAGAAGCGGAAGCCCCGCTGGCAGGAGTAATTAAGAATTAGGAATTAGGAATTCAGAGCGCTTCCAATTCGTAATTCCTAATTCCTAATTCCTAATTTCTATGAAGCTCGCCATCCTCTCCGACATCCACGGCAACTGGCCGGCGCTGGAGGCGGTCGCCGCCGACATCGATGCCTGGCGGCCGGATCGGGTCGTCGTCAACGGCGACGTGGTCAACAGCGGGCCGAGCAACGTCGCCTGCTGGCGCTACGTGCGGGAACGGGCCGCGACCGAGGGCTGGGTCGTGCTGCGCGGCAACCACGAGGAGTACGTCAGTGAGTGGGCCGCGCCCGGCCTGCCGCGCGAGGGGATCGCCTACGAGCTTGTCCGCCTCAGCGAGTGGACGTACCGGCAACTGGGCGGCGACGTGGCGGCGCTGGCCGTGCTGCCCGACCGCTGGAGCTGGGCCGCGCCCGACGGCTCGCTGCTGGCGGTGATGCACGCCTCGCTGCTGGGCAGCCGCGCCGGCATCTACCCCGTTACCACCGATGACGAGGTGCGGCGCAAGATGGTGCGCGGCGCGGCCGTCTTTGTCACCGCCCACACCCACGTTCCCCATAGGCGGCGCGTAGACGGGACTGAGGTGGTCAACATCGGTTCTGTCGGCGTGCCCGGCGACGGTGATGGGCGCGCCTCCTACGGCCGCCTGGCGTGGGATCGGCGGGGTGGTTGGCGGATCGAGATTGCCCGCGTGCCCTTCGACCGCGCGGCGGCCGAGCGCGACTACTTCACTTCCGGCTTTCTGACCGAGGCCGGGCCGGAAGCTGAGCTAGACCTCGTCCAATTCCGCGCCGCGCATGACGCCCGCACGCGCTGGCGGGCCGTCTATGGCGACCGCGTCGTCCGTGGCGAACTGAGCCTGGCCGAGAGCGTGCGCCGCTTTTTGGATGAGACGGAGTTCCGTCCCTACTCTCTGGCGTGCGAGAAACTGTTGATGGCCTCGTAAGGGACGCTTCATAACTTATCAGGCGCTTATCTGCTTCTTAGAAAGAGGCAAAATAGAGGCACTTTAGGGGCGTTTTGGCCCATCGGCGTGGCTCCAATTGAGCCAATCCTTGTCAAAGGGCCACGCCATACTTATAATTCCAGCTAAGTCGGAAGAGGATTTGTTTGAGTAGCCTCAATTTATTGCTGTCCGGTACCATACTACCCTGGCTATTAGGGGTACTGCTTGCGGTCGGTTTCATGGCCCTGCTGGTGTCCATGAAGTTTTGGCGCGACACCAAGCGGTCTCCCTATTTCTTTATGCGCCAGCAGGCCGCCAAGAAGATGCAATCTTACTTGTCGGTCGCTGTTGTGCTGCTCCTGCTGGGGGCGGGAATCGGCGTCTATGGTTGGCGTACGCCAACCGATACCACGCTGCGCATGGCGCTGCTGACCAACACCAAGCCGGTCAAAGAAGATATCCGCGAACTGATGTCCCAGCCCACGGCGTCCGAGATGGCCGAGCGCGAAACGACAATGGCCTCGGCGCAGAGCGGCGGCGTGGCCAATTTGCTTCTGAACAGCGACCAGGCGGCCGCTCTCTCCCCTGAACTGCCCGCCGCCTATGACCGCTTCGAGCCGACGGCTGAGTTGCAGCCCGACACCAGCCTGGGCACGGTCGTCCTGTCCAGCGACGTCACCGAGAACTACCAGGCCATCAACCCCACCAGTATCTTCGGCGAGGGCTTCTATACGCTCTACGCCACGTTCGAGTACAAAGGCATGCTCGACGGCATGGAGTGGGCCTGGGTGTGGCGGCACAACGGCAAGGTGATCGACGGCGGCAACGAGTTGTGGGCCTATGGCGACGAAGGGCCGGGCTACATCTTCCTGAGTCCGGAAGAAGGCTTCCTGGAAGGCGCGTACTCCGTCGAAGTGTGGGTCAACGGCGAAATGTTGGGCCAGGCGTCGGCGACGATGAACGACGCGGCCATCTCCGCGGGGAACTAAGAAGAAGCATCCGCAGATTATACAGATTTTTGAACCCGGCGTCAGCCGGGTTTTTGCTTTGCCTGTCGCTCGGTCATTCCTGATTGAGCGCGCCGCGGCCGGGAATGGCCGCACGACGGCTAGCGCCATAGCCGGGCCACGACGCGCCCGGTCAACTGCCGCCACTCCTCCACGCGCAGCAGCCAACTGACCAGCAAGTAGACCAGACCGCCGGCGGCTGTGCCCAGCAGCGCCCGCCCCCAGACGGCGTCGCCCGGCAGCCAGAGCAGCACTCCGGCCACAGCGGCGGCCATCGCCAGCGCCGCCGCGCCCATGCGCGTCGCGCCGGAAAGCAGCGCCCGCCCCTCCAGCCCGCTCAACCGCCCGCGCAGCAGCCACAGCAGCAGCCCGACCTCCAACATGTTGGACAGGCTGAAGCCGAGCGCCAACCCACCGAGCGGCAGCCAGCCCAGCGACGGGAAGACCGCATCCCGGAACCACAGGCTCAACCCCCACATCACCAGGATTTGCAGCCCGCCGGCCAGCACCGGCGTCAGCGTGTCGCTGAGGGCGTAGAAGGCGCGGGCGACAACCTCCAGCGCGGTCAGGGCGATGAGGCCGATGGCGTAGAAGCGCAGCGCCGCCGTCACCAGCGCCGTGGCTTCGGCGTCGAACAGGCCGCGCTGGAAGAGGATGGTGATGTAGGGTTCGGCCAGCAGGATGAGCAGCACCGTCGCCGGCAGACCCAGGAAGAGCACCAGCCGCAGTGAATCGGCCAGGATGCCGCGCATCTCGCGGTGGGCCGAGCGCGCCGCCATCGCCGCCAGTGTGGGGAAGGCGGCAATGCCCAACGCCTGGCCGAGGATGCCTTGGGGCATGATCAGGATGCGAAAGGCAGCGTTCAGCGCCGGGAGCGTCCCCAGGGCCATCGCGCCGGTCAGGAACAGGATGATGAACTTGTTGACCTCGCTGAAGGACAGGCCGAGCACGCGCGGAGCCATCAGGCGCAACACCTTCCGCACGCCGGGGTCGCGCACGGTCAGGAGTGGCCTATAGCGGGCGCGCTGGCCGCGCAGCCCCGGCAGTTGCACCAGCAGGTGGCCCAGCGCCCCGCCGACCGTGCCCCAGGTCAGGCCGATGGCCGTTGCCAGCGGGTCGCCGCCGCCCAGGGCGACCCCGATCAGCCCGCCCACGATGATGCCCACGTTGTAGACCGACGGGGCCAGGGCGGGCAGCAGGAAGTGCTGCCGGGCGTTGAGCGCGGCCATAATGATACCGCTGACGCCGAAGATGATGGGCGACAGCAGCATGATGCGCATCAGATAGACGGTCAGCGGCAGCAGCGCCGGCTGCTGAGCGATGTTCTCGGCGTAGAAGAAGGTTACGAACGGCCCGGCAAACAGCGCGACCAGGGCGCAGATGAGCAGCGTCGCCAGCGTGAGCAGGTTGATGACGGCCGAGAACAGCCGCCAGCCACCCGCCTCGTCCTCACGGCTCAAGTAGGCGGAATAGGTGGGGATGAAGGCCGAGCCGATGGCTCCGCCGGCGACGATGAGAAAGATGGCCTCCGGGAAACGGCTAGCGATGTCGAAGGCGGTCGCCTCGATGGTCGTCACGCCAAGATACTGCCGGACGACGATCTCGCGCGCCAGCCCCAGCACGCGGCTGAGCAGCGCCAGCGCGCCTACGAGCCCGGCGGCGCGCATGACCACACTACGTCCAGACACAGGGGGCGGGGGGGTGGGTTGACTCGTTTCCGTCATGGCGTTAGGACTGCCTCTCTCAGAGAACAAGCCGTCATTCCACCACAACGATTCGGGAAAAAATACTTAAAATGCCACACGCGATCAATGGTATGCTATCGTGGCTCACAGATCAACCAACAACGGAGTACAGAGAGTATGATGGGAAACATTCTTGGCCAACAGACAACGTACACTAACAATGGAGGCTCACCGAAAACCATGAACATCATCAAAGTATCGGCCCGTTCCCGCACCGCGGCAGTGGCCGGCGCCATCGCCGGCGTCATGCGGGAGGCGCAGCACGCTGAGGTGCAAGCTATCGGCGCCGGCGCCGTCAACCAGGCGGTGAAGGCCATCGTCATCGCCAAGGGCTACCTGGCTGAAGAAGGCGTTCACATTACCTGTGTCCCATCGTTCGTAGATGTTGACATCGATGATCAGGAGCGCACCGCCATCCGCTTCGTGATTGAACCCAACGGCTAATTGGCTTTTAAATGGTTGAGGGGCGCGGCCGTCAGGGCGTGCCCCTTTTTTGTTTTCATCGCCCCTGCCGCTGTCCGACCAGCCACCAGCCCGCCAGACCGGCGGCCAGAATCAGCCCCGACCCGATGACGATCAAGCCCATATAGTTGG
>NZ_JAYRVJ010000655.1:0-1788 GCF_041918635.1 Promineifilum sp. (SeqCode) | reverse complement strand
TTGCGCCTCCAGATGGGCATCGCGCCCGATACGGTGGTGGTCGGTTACCTGGGGTTGCTGACCGACTACCAGGGCATCCCCCACCTCATCCAGGCGGCGACGACACTGCGGCAGCGCGGCGAGAACGTGCGCTTCCTGATAATGGGGTATCCCGACGTGGAGCACTACCGGCTGATGGCCGAGGCGTGGGGCGCGGCCGACGTGACTACCTTCACCGGGCGCATCCCATTTGACATGGCCCCCTACTTCCTCTCGGCCTGCGAGATTGCCGTCGCGCCCAAGATGTCGAGCAGCGAGGGGAGCGGCAAGCTGCTCAACTACATGGCTATGGCTCAGCCCATCGTAGCCTATGACACGCCGGTGAACCGCGAATACCTGGGCGATCTGGGCGTCTACGCGCCGGCCGGAGAGGCCAGCGCCTTCACCGAGGCCATCGCCGGCCTGCTCCACGACCCGGCGCGCCGAACGCAGTTGGGGGAGCAGTTGCGCCGGCGCGTCATGGGGCGATTCAGCTGGGACGCCGCCGCGGAGCGCATTATCGAAGTTTACGAATCGCTTGACAAGAGAAACAAACTCTTGTAAACTACAGGTTCGCAAGAGTCCACCTCTTGAACGACTACCTGTGGCAGCCGTTAGGAAAGCGATATTCAAATGAACAGGGTGCAAGCTTACGGTTGCACCTTTTCCGTGTAAGGTGGTAGGGAAATAGACCGTTGGCGAAGGCATCTTCGCCGGCCAGGGAGCAGGTGTCAATACATGTCCAGCATTTATACCAAAAGCTACGCCCGTACGACTCGACCGATGGAACTGCCGACGCTCATTGACGTGCAGTTGAACTCGTTCGAGCAGTTTACCGATGAGGGTCTGGCGGAGCTGTTTGACGAGATTTCTCCCATCGAAAGCTTTAACGGCGATCTAAAGCTGTTTTTCCCCAGCAAGCGGCCCGAGGTCGAGGGCTTCGACCTGAAGTACTGGTTCGGCGAACCGAAGTACAATATCGAGGAGTGCGTCGAGCGCGATATGAGCTACGCCGCGCCGCTCTACGTGCGCGTCATGCTCTATAGCACCGACCTGGACCAGCCCATTGTCCAGGACATCTTCATGGGCGATTTCCCGCTCATGACGCCGGCCGGCACGTTCATCATCAACGGCACGGAGCGCGTGGTCGTCAGCCAGTTGATCCGCTCCCCCGGCGCTTACTTCGAGATCGAGGAGGAGCGCACCACCGGCCGCCCGCTGGCGATGGGCAAGCTCATCCCCGACCGCGGCGCGTGGATGGAGTTCGAGACCCGCAAGACGGACTATCTGACCGTCAAGTTCAACCGCAAGCGCACCGTCCCGGTGACGCTGTTCCTGCGCGCCATGGCGGCCATCCCGGATGGGCTGGGCAACCCGCTCATCAGCGAGGGCACCGACCAGGAGTTGCTGGCGCTGTTCGCCGACGTAGATACCAACGGCGAGCACCTCTACATCCAGGGCAGCATCGAGCAGGAGCCGCATTGGGACGAGGAAAAGTCCATCCCGGAGCAGGCGCTCATCGAGTTCTATAAGCGTATGCGCCCCGGCGACCCGCCGACGCTCGACAACGCCTCGCAGTATCTTCAGGAGCAGTTGTACGACAGCCGTCGCTATGATCTGGCGGCCGTGGGCCGCTACAAGCTGAACAAGCGCCTGAACATGCAGGGCGTTGTGCCGCTGGCGCACCGCACCATCACCCAGCACGACATTGTCAACCTGGTGCGCCACATGATCCTGATCAACAACGGCCTGGAAGGGGCCGACGACATC
>NZ_JAYRVJ010000654.1:0-3131 GCF_041918635.1 Promineifilum sp. (SeqCode) | reverse complement strand
CGCCAGCAGGGCGATGCGCCGGTCGGCCAGCATCTCCCGGCCGAGCCAGTAGGTCGCGGCGATGGTCAGCAGGCCGATGAAGGCCGAGGTCAGGCGCAGGGCGAAGAGCGTGTTGCCCAGCGCCGCGGCCATGCCCCCCGCCAGATAGAGATAGAGCACCTCCCGCCCAGTGAAGCTGGGGATGAAGATGGGGCGCTCGCCGCGCAGGCCGATGTCGCCGGCGTTCAGACCATAGGCCGCCTCGTCGTAGTGGACGCCGGGCGGGACGGCCGTCAGGTCGGGCAGCCGCAGCCCCGCCGCCACCAGCAAGCAGAAGACCATGAAGGCCAGGGCGTGGTAGCGGGTGAGGCGGGACATGGGGTGGATTGTAGCAGAGAGCGGGGGTGCAGGGGAGCGGGGGTGCAGGGGAGTAGGTGCAGGTGGCAGGTAGCGAGAGGCAGGTGACAAGCCGTGGGTTCCAAGCCCGTTGCTTAGTAATTGTCCTCTCCCTTGCTCCCCTGCGCCCCCGCACCCCTGCGCCACCGATCCAGAGCTATTGTGAAAATTGTCACAAGCGTAGGTTTCCCGTAGTGCGCGCGTAGAACGGGCGTACAGCGGGAATCGGCAAGGCGTCGTAGAATAGTCATCGAAGGGTAAAAAATCTCTTCTTCTTCTCCTCCTTTTGACGAGAGTCAGGTTTCGGCGTTCCTGACTCTCACCAACGAAAAGGGGCCGGCAGTTAGCCGGCCCCTTTTGCTTTATAGCGCGGGATGGTATCCTGCGTCTGGGGCGTGAAAAATGGCTACGGATTCAAACGGGCAAAACGGATTGTATATCCGTATCCTCCGTTCAAATCCGTAGCCATTCTTCCGTAGGGGCGGGTTTCAAACCCGCCCCTACTCACTACCGTTCGCTCCCGGCAGCAGGTGCGTCTCGGCGGCGCTCTCCATCAGGTCGATGATCTCGCTCTCGGTGGGCGGCTCAGCCAACGAGCCGGCCGGCGCGTCGGCGATGGCCTGGCGCGCCTCGCGGATGACGGCCACCGAGGCCACGGCGTCGCCGTCACGCAAGTCCATCACCCGCACGCCCGTCGACGCCCGCCCCTGCCGCGAGATGTGGGAGGCGGACATGCGCAACAGGATGCCGCCGGTGGAAATGAGCGTCACCTCGTCCTTAGGCGACACCACCCGCGCGGCCACAATGGCCCCCGTCCGCTCCGGGGTCAGGTTCATCGCCTTGATGCCCTGGCCGTAGCGCCCCTGTCGCCGGTACTCGCTCAGCGGCGTGCGCTTACCCAGCCCCTTCTCAGTGATGACCAGCAAGTCGTCGTCGGGCGTGCACACGTCGGCCCCGGCCAGCATGTCCCAGCTATCGAGCCGCATGGCGTTGACCCCGGCTGCCGCGCGCCCCATCGGTCGCACGTCCTCCTCGTTGAAGCGAATGCCCTTACCCTGCTGGCTAATGAGGATGATGTCCTCGTCGCCCCGCGTCATCTTGACCCAGCCCAGGCTGTCGCCCGGCTCCAGGTTGATGGCGATCAGGCCGCTCGGCCGCACGCTGGCGAAGACGCCCAACTCCACCCGCTTGATCCGCCCCTTGCGCGTGATCATGATCAGGTACTCGGCGTCGCCGAAGTCGTGGACGGGCAACACGGCGGTGATCTTCTCATCCGGCGACAGGGGCAGGATGTTCATCAGCGACACGCCCTTGGCTGTCCGGTCGAGTTCAGGCACCTCGTAAGCCTTGGTGGCGTAAATCTTGCCCAGGTCGGAGAAGAAAAGGAGCGTGTTCAGCGTGCCGGCGGCGAAGAAGTGTTCCAACTCGTCCTCGTCGCGGGTCGTCATGCCGATCAGCCCCTTGCCGCCGCGCGACTGGCGGCGGTAGGCGGTCACCGGCGTGCGCTTGATGTAGCCGCGGCGCGTCAGGGAGATGAAGACGTTCTCGTCGCGGATCAAGTCCTCGATGTCGAACGCGGCTTCCTCACCGGGGACGATCTGCGTCCGCCGCTCGTCGCCGTACTTCTCCTTCAGCTTGGCCAGATCGGCCTGGATGAGGCCCAGGATTTTGTGCCGGTCTTCCAGCAACGCCTGCAAGTAGGCGATGAGTTCCGTGACCTCGCGGTACTCTTCCTCGATCTTCTGCCGCTCCAGCGCGGCCAGCCGGCGCAACTGCATGTCGAGGATGGCCGTAGCCTGCGGCTCGGTCAGCCCGAAGCGGGTCATCAGTTGGGTGCGGGCATCTTCGGCGTCGGCCGCGGCGCGGATGGTGCGAATGACCTCGTCCAGGTTGGCGATGGCGATGAGCAGGCCGGCCAGAATGTGCTGGCGGCGCTCCGCCTTGTCCAGGTCGAAGCGCGTGCGCCGGGTGATGACCTCCACGCGGTGGTCGATGTGAATCTGGAGCGCCCGCTTCAGCGACAGCAGCCGCGGCTGCCTGTCCACCAGGGCCAGGGTTTGGACGCCGAAGGTCGATTGCAGCGCGGTGTATTTGAAGAGTTGGTTCAGCACCTTGCGCGGCTGGGTGTGACGCTTCAGTTCGACGACGACCGAGATGCCGTCGCGATCCGAGGAATCGCGCAGGTCGGAGATGTCGTCCAGCACGCCGCGGTTGACCAGGTCGGCGATGCGCTCGATAAGCAGCGCCTTGTTGACCTGGAAAGGCAACTCGGTGATGTTGATCTGCGTCCGGTCGGGGTTGCGGGGTGTCGGCTCGATGTGGGCCACACCGCGCACGACGATCCGGCCGCGGCCGGTGGCGTAGGCGTTGCGGATACCCTCCGTGCCGACAATGACGCCGCCGGTCGGAAAGTCCGGCCCCTTGACGAACTGCATCAGGTCGTCGAGCGTCACCTCATCCACGTCGTCCTGCCGGTCGATGAGATAGCTGATGGCGTCGCACAGTTCGACCAGGTTGTGCGGCGGGATGTTGGTCGCCATGCCGACGGCGATACCTGACGAGCCGTTGAGCAGCAGGTTGGGCAGCCGCGCCGGCAGCAGGTCCGGCTCCTCCAGCGTGTCGTCGAAGTTGGAGGTGAACTCGACCGTGTCCTTGTCCAGGTCTTCCAGCAGTTCCAGGGCGATGGGGGCCAGGCGGGCCTCGGTGTAGCGCATGGCCGCCGGGCTATCGCCGTCGACGCTGCCGAAGTTGCCCTG
>NZ_JAYRVJ010000653.1:0-5589 GCF_041918635.1 Promineifilum sp. (SeqCode) | reverse complement strand
CATGCCCTTCAACCGGCTTGTGCCCGGCGCGGAACTGTTCCACAGCACTGAGCACCTGCTATTGCCTCTGCGCAGTGTGCCCACGGTGCTGACCGTGCACGATCTCATCTACAAGCTCTTTCCCGAATACCACAAGTCGCTCAATTACTGGTATTTGAACCGGGCCATGCCGCTCTACTGCGCGCGGGCGTCGGCCATCGTCGCCGTGTCGGAGGCAACCAAGCGTGATCTCGTCAAGTTCTACGGCGTCGATCCGGCTAAAGTAACGGTTGTGTATGAGGCCGCCGCCCCCCACTTCAAGCCCCCCACCCCGGCCAGGATCGCCGACGTGCGCGACCGTTACAACCTGCCCCGGCGGTATCTCATCCACCTCAGCACCATCGAGCCGCGCAAGAACCTGCCGCGATTGCTCGACGCCTTTCACATCCTTCGACTGTCCTTTCCCGACTTACACCTCCTTCTGGCCGGGGGGCGGGGCTGGCTCTACGACGATTTCTTCGCCCGCATCGAGGCGGAGGGGCTGGGCGAGGTCGTCCGGCCGCTGGGCTGGGTTCCGGATGACGACCTGCCGGCCGTCATCGGCGCGGCGGCGCTGGCCGTGCAACCCAGCCTCTACGAGGGATTTGGCCTGCCCATCCTGGAGCACATGGCCTGCGGGCAAGTGGTGGCCGCCAGCGATAGCAGCAGCCACCCTGAGGTTGGCGGCGCGGCGGCGGCCTACTTTGACCCGGCCGACGCGGCCGAGATGGCCGCGGTCATTGCCCGGCTGCTGACCGACCGCGCCGAACATGAACGCCGGCAAGAGCTAGGGCTGGCCCAGGCGGCCCATTTTAGTTGGGCGCGCGCGGCGCGAGAGACGGAAGCGATCTATGACCGGCTGCTAAACAAGCCGTGAGGGGATGCCACCCGGCGGGCGAGATTGGGATAAAACTAAGCCCATGTTGAAGCGATCATTCTTCACACTTATTGCCATCTTGACGCTGATGGGGGCGACCACTGCGACCCGCGCCGCTCAAAGCGATAGCGACGCGCCGGCCGCCGGCCCGAGCGCGACTGACTGGCCGACCACGGCGCTGCCGGCCACGCTCGACGTGGCCGCGCCCGGCCTAGTCGCGCCGCGCGCGGCGACCCACCCCCGGCTTGATGATACCCTGGCCGCGTTGGCCGCGCCGGAAACGCGCGAGTCGGAGACGCGCGACCGGGCCGCCGCGGCCGAAGCCGCCGGCCTGCGCCTCGAAGAAGGACGTGTGCAGGTGCGACTGGTCGTCGGCGCGGAGGGCGAAGCGGCGGCGCGCGCCGCCGTAGCCGCCGCGGGCGGGCTGGTGACCGACGCGTTGGACGACACGCTGCAAGCGTGGCTGCCCCCGGCCGAGCTAACGGCCGTGGCCGGCGCGCCCGGCGTGGCCTTCGTCGGCGCGCCCAACTACGCCGAGCTGGCTGAGCCGGAGTTGATCGCGCAGACCTCGGAGGGCGTGGTCGCGGCCAACGCCGCCGCCTGGCTGGCGGCGGGCCGGCAGGGCCAGGGCGTGCGCATCGCCATCATCGACGCCGGCTTCCAGGGCTACACCGATCTGCTGGGCGAGGAACTGCCGGCGACCGTCGTCGCCAAGAACTTAGTGGACGGCCAGCCCGACGCCGAAGTGAACGGCACGACGCCCCACGGTACGGCCTGCGCCGAGATCGTCCACGACATGGCTCCCCAGGCCCAACTCTACCTGATCAAGATCAGCACCGACCTGGACTTGAGCCAGGCGCTTGACTATGCCATCAGCCAGAACGTGGACGTGATCTCCACCTCGCTGACCTTCATCAACGTCACCCCCGGCGACGGGTCAGGCAAGTTCGCCGCCATGGCCCAGCGGGCGCGCGACGCCGGCATCCTGTGGGTCACCGCCGCCGGCAACTACCGCGAGACGCATTGGGGCGGCCCCTTCACCGACGCCGACGGCGACACGGTGCATGAGTACGCCCCCGGCGTCGAGGTCAACGTCTTCGGCCCCGGCAACAACACCGCCTACCAGATTCCGGTCGGCGTCGCCCTCTCCGTCGCCGTGCGCTGGGACGACTGGGCGGCCGTCAATCAGGATTACCGGCTCCACCTGGTGCGCCATAACGGCGCGAGCTTCCAGATCGTCGCCACGGCCGACAACCGCCAGACCGGCCAGCCCGGCCAGCGTCCGACGGAGCGGATCGAGTATCGCACCAGCGGCGCGACGGCCATCTACGGCGTCGCCATCGCCCGCGTCAGCGGCGCGCGCCCCGTCCATTTCGACCTGCTGACGCCCAACCGGGAACTCGACCGGCGTGTGCCGGTCATGAGCCTCGGCAACCTGGCCGACGCGCCGGCCGCGCTGACTGTGGCCGCCGTCCGGGCCAGCGCCCCCTACCCGCAGGAAGACTATAGCTCGGAAGGGCCGACCAACGGCCCCGGCGGCGCGCCCACCGGCGGCCTGTGGAAGCCCAATCTGGCCGCCTTCGCCGCGGTGACGACGGAGAGCTATGGCACGCGCGTCTTCGCCGGCACGTCGGCGGCCACACCCCACGTGGCCGGCGCGGCGGCGCTGGCTCTCAACGCCTATCCGGCGCTGCGGCCGGGCGACGTACAGACCCTACTGGAGGACTGGGCCATCGATCAGGGGCCAACCTGCCTCGACACGCGCTTTGGCTTCGGCCGCCTCTTCCTGAACCCACCGGCGGCGACGCCCTATCTGCGCTACAATCTGTTCCTGCCCTATATGGGCCACGATGACTCACGTTGCTGACGCCCGATGCTCGACCCCATCCCCGGCCCCGCCCCACGCCGCGCGCGCCCCTCGCCGCTGCTTTTGTTGCTGCTCGTCGCGCCCGTGGTTTACGTCGCCACGCTGGCCCGGACGGTCGTCTATGGCGATCCGACGGAGTACACCTTCGTCGCCAACATTCTGGGCATTGCTCACCCACCGGGCTACGCCTTCTACACCCTGCTCGGCAAACTGTTCCAGACGGTGATGCCCATCGGCGACGTGCCGTGGCGGATGCACCTGCTGGCGGCGGCCTCGGCCACGGCCGCGGCGCTGTTCCTCTTCGGCGCGACGCGGGCGGCGGCCGGCGCGCTGTTTGCGGGCCGGAGAGATAGCCGCGCCCTCGATACCGGGCTGGCAGCCGGGCTGTTCGCCGCACTGAGCTTTGGCCTGGCCGCCAATGTCTGGCAGCACGCCATCCACGCCAACCCCCACATCGTCACCGCCGCCTTTCTGGCCGCCAACCTCTTTTTCCTGACTCGCTGGGCGGCCGGGGGCGCGACCGATCGGCGCTGGCTCTACGCCTTCGCCCTGTCGGCCGGGCTGGGCGTCACCCACCACCCGCTGACGATCATCTCCTGGCCGGCCTACGCCGTTTTCCTGCTGCTGGCGCGCCCCGGCCTCTGGCGCGACGGGCGGGCGCTACTGGGCATGGCCGGCTGTGGGCTGCTGGGGCTGGCCGTGTGGCTCTACTTCCCGCTGCGCAGTCCGATGGCCCCCGCCTTCGGCCCCTCGACCATGAACACCCTCAACGGCTTTCTCGACCACGTACTGGCCCGCGGTCTGGCCGAGAGCCTGCCCTACTTCGGTCTGGCCGACGCGCCCGGCCGGCTCGTCGTCTTCTGGACGCTGCTGCGCCTCCAGTACTCGCTGCCGGTCATCTTCCTGGCCGTCCTGGGGTTAGTGTGGCCGCTGGCCGAGCGGCGGCTGATGCCCGGTGTAGCCGGGCCGGGCGGCGCGGCGCGACCAGCCGTGCCCGCCTGGAAGCTAACCAGCCTGTACGCGCTGGCCTTCCTGTGCAACTACGCCTTCGTCATGAGCCTGCGGGCACAGGACGTGATGGCCTACCTGCTGGGGCTGCTGGTCATCGTCGCCCTGCTGGCCGGCGTCGGGCTGCACGGGCTGTTGGCGCTGGCAGCGGCGCGGCTGCGGCCGGCCGGCGCGGCTCCCGCGCTGCTGGCCGCGGCGCTCTTCCTGCTTGGCCCCGGTTTGGCGCTGGCCCGCAATGCGCCACGCATCTCGCTGCGCGACTACACTGCCGCCGCCGACTACGTGACGACTGTCTTCGACCGCTTCGACGGGCGCGGCGAGGGCGCGACGCTGCTCAACGACTGGGAGCACATGACGCCGCTCTGGTACAGCCAGTTCGTCGAGAACCGCTGGCCGGCTGAGGCCGACGTGCGGCCGGTGCTCGTCTCCACGGCCCAACCGTGGCTGGAGAGCGTCTTCGCCACACTGCCCGGCGGGCCGGTCTACCTGAGCAACTACCGGCGCGAGATCGTCGACGCCGGTTTTCGTCTGCGGCCGGATGGGCCGCTCTACCAAGTGGTGGAGCCGGGACAGACGAGCGTGCCCGACGGTCTGACGCCGGTTGCCGCCGTCGCCGGGCCAATCGAGATCGTCGGCTACGACCTGCCTCAGCGCGAGGTGACGGCCGGGGCCTACGTGCCGCTGACCCTGGCGATGCGCGTCCCGGCGAGCACGGCCGACTACTTCGTGCCCGTGGTCCGCGTGGGCGATCTGACCTTCACCGCCACGACCGACAGCCATCTGACCACGCCCCTCTGGGAGCCAGGCGAGGTCATTGTCGAGCGCTTCGATTTTGCCCTGCCCCACGACCTGCCCGGCGGCGCGTACCGGGTCACGCTGGGGTTGAAGAACCTGAGCGCCGACGCGGAGACAGAGTTGGCGCTGCCGCTTGGAGAACTGGCCGTGACGGGCCAGAATAACCCACCTAACTTTAGCGGGCTGCTGGCGAACTTCCGGCAGCGCGTCGGGCTGGTCGGGGCGACGGCGCGGGTTGGGGCGCAGCGCCGCGCCGCTGTATGGCAGGAGCCGCTGGCAGCGCGACCGGGCGATACCGTCCACCTGCTGTTGCGCTGGCAAAGCCTGGCGCGAGCCGAGGAGAGCTACACCGTTTTCGTCCATCTCATCGACGCCGCCAACCGGCCGCTGGTGACGCTCGATTACACGCCGTTGGGCGGCTCCACGCCGACCCACCTGTGGATTCCCAAGTGGCTGCCCGGCCAGCAGTTGCTCGACCCCTACCGGCTGGCGTTGCCCGCCGACCTGCCGCCGGGCGAGTACTACATCGAGGTCGGGCTGTACGAAATGGTCAGCAAGCGCCGCTTGCACATGGCCGACGTCGCAGGTAATCTGATCGGCGACCGGCTTATCCTGGGGCCAGTACGAGTTTCAAATGAGTAAGAAGAGCTCACGCAAAGAGCGCCAAGAAGCGAAGAGCGCAAAGAAGAGAAGTTTCTTCTTAGCGTTCCTGGTATCCTTGGCGTTCTTTGCGTGAGCCTCTTCCCTAACCGGAGTGAACCATGCCTGATTGGAGCAAACGCAAACGTCTAGAAGCGGCCATCGCCGGCGAGGCGGTGGATCGGCTGCCGGTGGCGCTGTGGCGACACTGGCCGGGCGACGACCAGGACGCGGCGGCCCTGGCTGCCGCGCAGTTGAAGTGGCAGGCCGACTACGACTGGGATTTGGTCAAGGTTTCGCCGGCCAGCAGCTATTCCGTGGTGGATTGGGGCATGGCCGACCGCTGGGAGGGCCACATCGAGGGTACGCGCACAACCACCCATCT
>NZ_JAYRVJ010000652.1:0-2543 GCF_041918635.1 Promineifilum sp. (SeqCode) | reverse complement strand
CGATAGCGTCTTCCCCATCGCCGAAGCCCAGGCGGCGCATGAGCACGTCCTGGCGAATCGCAATGTAGGCAAGGTTATCTTGCAAGTAGGGGAGTAAGAAGCTCACGCAAAGAGCGCAAAGTAAGCCAAGAACGCTAAGAAGCCCTTTTTTCTTTGCGTTCTTGGCTTACTTAGCGTTCTTTGCGTGAGCTCTTTTCAGCCCTGCCCGACAGAGACCAACGCCGCGCGCGTCTGGGCCACGGCGGCGTCGAAGTCCAGCGCCTGGCCCCTTTCCCAGGCCGCGGCGAAGGCAGCCGCGCCCATCTCCGCCTCGAATTGCGGCCGGGCGGCGGTGACTTGCGCCCGGAAGCCGGGGATGGCCTCCGGGTGGTGGTAGACCATCGAGAGAACGGGCACGGCCCGTTCACCGCCCCCGAACAGGGGCGCGAAGGAGATGTGCAGACTCATCAGACATCCGCTCGTCTGCCACCCCTTACCGATAGCCACATGCCAATCGAGCGCGTCGAGCAGATGGCGCGCGGCTTCCACGGGACGCTCCGCCTGAATAGACATCTCGGCTAACCGATAGGCAGCGACGCTGATGCCGTAGAGATTGCGCCAGCCTTTAGCGGCGTTGAGGCTTCGCGTGCTGTAATGAAGGGCCTGTTCGATGTTCTCAACAGCCAGAAACCCCTCTCTCAGCGCCTCCAGTACTTCGAATACCAGGCTGGGTGGGGAGGAAATCGCTTCCAGATAGGCCAGGACGGTCTCCAATCTGGGGAGTGTTGTCGAATCCATCCGGCCCAGCGTAATGCGCGCGATGGCTTCGTAGGCTTCCCCCCCGTACAGGTATAGCTCGTCATCCAATGCCCGTGCGGCGCTAGTGATCTTCTCGGCCCAGATCAGACAGCGCGGGTCTCTTATCAGCACATAGAGCCAGGCAATCAGGTGATACAGCCACAACAAGGCTTCAGGATCGCCATGCGCTTCAGCAAACGGGACGAACGCCAGAGCTGACTCGATGACGCGAGCTGGCTCGTGCAGCCCGGACTCCCATAGCAACGCGATATACCCCAGCCGCACCATGGCCGGGTGTGTTTCGGCCACGCCGCGCTGCGCCAGCCGTTGCCTGGCTTCCTCAAACAGGGTATCCGCGCGAACGCCCTGGGCGTTGGCCAGGGCGTAAAGTCCCCCGGCCAGGACGGCCGCTTCCTCGACCAGACCATGCTCGATGGCGTACGTCCAGGCCCGGTGGATGTTGTCCGTGTCGTCGGTGAATCGGACGGAGGCGTACGTCGGGGCGAGGTCGTGCAGCCGGTGGAGTTCCGACTTCACCAACCCCACATAGTAGTGGCAGTGAGCCAGTTCGACCTGCCGCCCCGGATCGTCCCGGCGGCGTTGCCCGGCGGCGAATTGTCGCAGGAGCTCATGGATGGTGAAACGTCCGCTGTCCGGACGGCGCTGGAGAAGGGATTTATTGACCAGGGCCAGCAGCACGCGCAGATTCGCTCCGGCCACCGCCTCGGCCGCCTCCCGCGTAAAGCTTTCCCGAAAGACGCTCAGCCCGGCCATGACTGACTGCTCTTCGAGCGGCATCAACTGCCAGGAGCAGGCGAAGACGGTCTGCATGCTGCGCTGCCGCTCCGGCAGGTCGCTTAGCGAGACGGTCAGGAAGTCTAACCCCCGGTCGATCTCGGCGGCGATCTCGGCCGGGGTCAGCAGTTCCAGCCAGGCCGCCGCCAGCACCAGCGCCAGCGGCATGCCCCCCACCTGGCGGCAAATGCGCGCCACGTCGGCCACATTGCCGGCGTTGATTTCAAAGTCGGGCCGGGCGCGACGGCCGCTCTCCGCGAAAAGCCGGACGGCGGTGTAGTCCAAGGCATCCTCGGCCGTCATCTCTTGCGGGAAGTCGAGGCCGCCCAACTCGTAGCGGCTCTCACCGGTCAGGTGCAGCCGCTCGCGCGAAGTCGCCAGGATGGCTATCTGTGGACACGTCTGGAGAATCTCATTGACGTGCACGGCTCCGTCGAGCACCTGCTCGAAATTGTCCAGAATCAACAGCAGACGACGCTGCGCCAGGGCCGTCATTAGCTGGGGCTTTAACGCTCCTGACCGGTCGGGAGCCTGGTAGTCGAGGGCCACGGCGATGGCTTGGAGGATATCCTCTGCCCGGTCGACCGGCGCCAAATCCACGAAGTACACCCCATCCTCGTACCGCTCCAGTAAGACCGTCCCTACGGCCAGAGCTAGCCGCGTCTTGCCCATGCCGCCCGGCCCGACGATGGTCACGAGTCGCTGCCTGTCGTGGGTTAGAAGACGGCTGATTTGCGACAACTCAAGCTCGCGGCCGATGAAGGGCGTGGTGTCGGCCGGCAGGTTGTGGCGCGCCCTGGCCGGCGGGCGAATGATCTCGTCCGTCGCCAGCCGGCTGTAGCGCCCGGCTTTAACCTCTTCCAGCAGGGCGACCGTCTCCGGCGACGGCTCGAGGCCCAACTCCGACCACAACACCTCGCGGCCGGCCTCGTATTGGGCCAGCGCCCCCGCCCGGTCGCCGGCCAGCGCGT